>NZ_JASF01000002.1 GCF_000622405.1 Sulfitobacter donghicola DSW-25 = KCTC 12864 = JCM 14565 | reverse complement strand
ACTCCTGATTGTCCATCGGTCATCTCAGCAAGCGCAAGATAAAATGCAGCTTTTGGTTTTGCATCCACAAATCCTGTAGTCATCAATCCTAAGTAAAGGGAATACAGTTCTGGATCAGATATTTGATTAACGTATTCCGGCGTCAAATTTCCATCTATTACGTGTTCTAGAAAATCAATCTGAACTGTAGTCAATTGCATTTTTGAATAGCCGTCGAGTTAGGAGTTAAAGTCTTAATGGCTTGTTCAACGTCATCGACTGCGGCTTTCCAACCAGAGTACGTACGGTCCAATACGGGCCACTGGCCGTCCAAATCCGCGCCAACGTTGAATGATATATACACCATTGAAGTGTCGGGCAAAGAAGCAAACAGGCTACATGAAAGTGAATCAGGGTCACGGCTATAGGCAGGCAAGCCAGCAGAGCATCGAATAATGATTGGCGTTCCAAACATGTTGAAATCTAAAGGCGAGAATTCATCATTCTTATTGGCACTACTCGAGTAGGAAACCTCTAGAAGCGACCCCCCCAATAGTTCACTTGGTGTGTTAAACGGGTATAATTTTTGAAATGGTATAAGACGTCTTTTGGGATAAACGGTTAGTTCGTAAACAATGAACGGGCTTTCACGACCTAACAAGAACTCAAGTATTGGTTTTCGCGGCTCAGAACCAATCGCCGCAAAATACGAGAACTTTGAAACATCTAGCGGTGGTTGCCCCACTTGCCAAAACATTGGCGGCGAGGATGATGAGGGTTTGCTTTCACCGTCGCCAACCTTCAATGCTCCCCCGCTGCTGTATAATCCGGGTTGGTAAGGCAGCTCATAAAATACATTTTCGATGCACACAGGTATGGTACTTCCAACATCTGAGATCGCACCATTTGGAATAAGGCAAGGAGTTAAGACGACTGCCCAGCCGAGCTTCAGATAGAATGACTTTTCCATTCAACAAGCACCCAACACTACCTTAAGTAGATGGTATTGCTGCACCTACCACTCGTCAAGAGTGTATTTGAACGTTCGACATGTGGCGTCTATTCCGCAAAACGAGGTTTTTTCGGAGACTGCCGGTACCCTGCGCCGCAACCCACCAAAACAGCTTCTAGGTGCCCCGGTAGTCCCCCCATTAAAAATGGCTCGATGTTTTCCACTATTGACTTGGCATACCCGCTTTGAACGGCGGCTCTGAGTGAAGGCCACTTATAATTTCTGTGACCTGTTCAAAACGGGTCCCTTTCGGACACCCCTGCCCCACCATGTCCGGAACTCAGCTTGACATAATTTAGGACACGCATACACTTTTGGACACCTATTTTGTAACAAAATTCCCATGTCCAGAACTTTTGCCTATGTCCGCGTCTCGACCATCGACCAGGAGACCCAGAACCAAGTCGCTGAAATCGAGGCGGCTGGCTTCAAGGTTGAACTGCACCGTATCATTGCCGAAACAATCTCAGGATCCGTGGCCATCGCGCTTCGACCTGAGTTTTCACGTCTACTCGACAAGATGGAGAAAGGTGACGTTTTGATCGTCACAAAGCTTGATCGCTTGGGGCGCGACGCCATTGATGTCGCCAGTACCGTTGCCAAGCTCGAAGAGCTGGGCATTCGAGTGCATTGCCTTGCTCTGGGTGGCGTTGACCTCACCAGCTCAGCCGGAAAGCTCACCATGGGCGTGATCAACGCGGTGGCTCAATTCGAGCGGGATCTCTTGATCGAACGCACACAAGCCGGGATCGCCCGAGCAAAATCCGAGGGTAAGAGAATGGGGAGACCCCCTGCCCTGTCAGATGAAGAATGCCAATCGGTCCGAGCACAGCTTGCGGATGGGAAATCGGTTGCTGCCCTAGCACGAGACCTGGGGGTCAGCAGGCAAACCATCATGCGAGTGAGGAACGAAGTATAATGGATCTGAAAAGCCGTATCGGGCATAACATTTCGGCCCTGAGGCATTGTCAAGGGGTCTCAATCGCGAAATTTGCAGAAAAACTGGCATGACAAGTGGTAATCCCCCCTAAAATTAGTGGTGTTCAAAAGTAGAATTTTCTCGGCAAGATATCTGAGGAGATTTACGATGAAGAACGGACGATACAGCGACGCGCAGATCATGGCGATCCTGAAGCAGGCGGAGGGCGGTGTGCCGGTTTCTGAGCTTTGCCGCGAGCATGGGATGAGCAGCGCCAGCTTTTATAAGTGGCGTGCGAAGTTTGGCGGGATGGATGCATCTTTGATGTCCGAGATGAAGGACATGGCCGAAGAGAACCGCCGCCTGAAGCGCATGTACGCTGAGATGAGCATGCAGAACGACTTGCTGAAGGAAGCGCTTGGAAAAAAGCGCTAAGGCCGTCTCTGCGCCGAGAACCTCTCGGGACGTTGCTGCGCAACGCCCTGCCGGCCAGCGGATGGCCGTGAATACAGTTGCGCGACACGGGATCAGCATAGCGTTGGCGTGCCGTACGTTTGAGATCAGCGAGACCTGCTATCGTTATAGCCCTGTGCTGAGCGATGAGAACGAAGAGATCGCCGACTGGTTGGAGCGGTTGACAGCCAACAAGCGAAGCTGGGGCTTTGGCCTTTGCTTTTTGTATCTGCGCAACGTTCACGGCTACGGCTGGAACCACAAGCGCGTCTACCGGATCTACTGCGAACTGGAGTTGAACCTGCGGATCAAGCCCAAGAAGCGCCTCAAGCGGGACAAACCTGAACCGTTGGCCGTGCCTGAAGTCCCAAACGACACATGGTCGATGGATTTTATGGCGGATCAGTTGGCAGACGGTCGTTCTATTCGAACTTTGAATGTGCTTGATGACTTCAATCGCGAAGGCCTGTGCATCGAAGTCGACTTCTCGTTGCCAGCCGAGCGTGTCGTGCGGAGCTTAAACCAGATCATCGAATGGCGTGGGAAACCAAACGCCATTCGAGTTGATAACGGCCCAGAGTACGTCAGTGGGAAGCTCATGGAATGGGCTGAGAAACGGAATGTGCGGCTCGAATATATCCAACCTGGCAAGCCCCAACAGAATGCCTACATTGAGCGGTACAACCGCACCGTTCGCGGTGAAATGGCTGGGTCAATATATCTTTGAAACCATCGAGGAGGCACAAGACCAAGCAACTGAATGGCTCTGGACTTACAACAACGAGCGACCCAACATGGGTATCGGCGGCATGACACCCGCCATGAAACTGAAAACAGCCGCATGAATTCTACGGCTGGACCCCATTAAAAATGGGGGGATTACCACAGAAGTGATTTATCAGGAACAGAACAATCCGTGATGACTAGATCATATTTATTTCTTAGATTGTGTTGCACAGTAATGTGGTTTGCGTTGAGCATTCCGCTAGCCGCGCAAGCAGAACCTTATTGCAATTCAAAAGAAAGATTTGCGCCTGATGGAAAGGTTGTAGAACTCGGCGGGCGATATTTTAAAATATGTGACCAGAAGTATCAGATTGGGGCCGATCGAGGCGTAGACCCTTTTTTGGACATGCCCTTCAGCAGTTCACATGTCACACGAGTTTTGCAGGACTATAGCGAAATACGTTTCCTATGGGGACGTTTGATCCTTCGTGACCTGGATTTTGAATATCCAAGCGATAAAAATTATACGACTTCCAAAATCTATCTAGGAGATATGATACTCGCTGGTGCGCGCTATAAAGCCTATGGCAGCAAGCCGTTATCCGAGGCTAATGCGGCTTTTTTTGAAAAGGGTATCCTGCCTACAGGCCCTCTTCTGGTTTACGCACCAATTGGTGAAGCCCACATGAAACCGCATATTCTTTCATGTAGCGGAGACCTGAGAGGATCACCAAGACAGCCGTACGATTGTCATATTAAGTTGATGTTCGACGGGGAGAAAAGGTTGGTCGCGGATACCAGGCTGTTGTGGAGTCCTGTTTTTGGTGATGTTGAACCGTTTGATTTTGACAACTTACATATATTTCTAAATGCGCTTATCGCGGTGTTTGAAAGTATTGAGATGACTGACGCAGGCTAACTTTCATCAAACGTACGTGCTTGCCTCTCCAGCCTCGTACACCTTGTTGATATTAATTGCATCCTGGGCAGAATCGTCGCTGCACAACGACTGCTTTTGGATATCCACAAAACAAGGGTTTTTCGGAGACTGCCAGTACCCTGCGCCGCAACCCACCAAAACGGCTTGTAGGTGTCCCGGTAAATATGGACCGGTTCACCTCCCGAAAATGACAGTTGCCACAGACGCCCATCAAATAGTGGTATTAAGTAGCTATCAGCTATCTAATCGCTACTTGATACTATTTGGGATCTAGTAGCTATAAGTTAATATAACTTGCAAATTGATGCCATTTGTATACTATATAACTACTAGCTAGCAACCGCTAGCAAATAGCTATATAAAAAACGAGCAGCCTATGACTATGAAAAAAATCGTTTTTGCCGCCAGTAAAGGCGGCGTCGGAAAGACAACGCTTTGCGCGGCACTTTCCTCTTATGCCGCTGGCGTCAGTTCAAAAAAGAAGATCGCGATCATCGATCTCGATCCTCAAGGTAGCCTTGTTGGCTGGTGGAACCAACGCGAAGCTGAGAGCCCAGAACTGATAGAAGCCAATGCAGGCAACCTTTCAGAGGTACTTAAGAAAGCTGAGGCGGCAGGCTACGACTACGTCTTTATTGATACCCCTCCTGGTCATATGAAAACCATCGAAACCGGGCTCGCCAATGCCGACTATGTGCTTGTTCCGTGCCAACCTTCCCCAGTGGACATAGCAGCGATTGGAGACACATTGTCGGCCATCGACGAGTTAGGGAAACCCTTTGCCTTCGTGATGAACCGCGTGATCGCACGGACTCGGATTGGAGAGCAGGCAATCTTGCTTCTGGCAAACCATGGTAAGGTTGCCGGGGTTCCTATCGCGCAGCGAACTGCTTTTGCTACAGCCATGACGGATGGACGTAGCGCACCAGAAGTGCAGGGGGGGAAGCAGGCTGAAGAAGAAATCAGTACCCTCTGGAAATTTGTACTTTCTAATCTCAAGAAGTAATGAGCATGAAAAAGCCAGCACAACTTAGCGATAACCTTCTCTCGATGCGCCCGCGCAAAGGAGAAGCCAAACCACAAACGGAACAAGAGGCAGCTCAACCGGCAGCCAAGACAGAGCCCGCAGAACCGGCCAAATCCGGCAGTGCTGCACCTACTTCAAAAACCACACCACGTAGACGCAGGCGGCTTAGTGACAAGAAGATGCAGCTCAACCTTCGGGTCAGCGAGAAGTCTCTCGAGCGCTTCACCCAGTTCGCAGATGACGAAGGAGTAATTTTTGGAGATCTCTTTGAAAAGATGCTCGATGCTTACGAAGAGAAAAAGAAGTAGCTACTTGCTAGCAGGTTGATATGAAGTAGCTAGGCTTTGAGTTTAGCCTCAAGTTCTTCGACTTGAACGGAAAGTGCTTTCGGCTCTTGTGAGCCATTTTTTTGTGCCCATTCAGAAGGGGAGGGGAGGTTCAGGCCTCGTCTTGTCCAAAACTCTTGGATAGATGGAAATGTGAGGGGATCTTTCCAACCGCCTCTTTTGAAGGATCCAACATAAACCGCGCTCCCTAGGCTTAGTTGAAATTCCTTGGCAGCAGCATCTCTCTGCCCCTCAGGCAGGGCCTGATATGCTTTCTCGATGACTTCGGCGCAAGCCCAGCGGTACGCGATTTCCGCGTCTTTCATCGCCTTTTTCATAACCCCAAGTTCGTGCTCAAGCTTCTCGCGTTCAGCCTTAGCTGACTGGGCAGCTTGTACGGCCTTTTTCTTCACAGCACCTTCGTTGTGGTAGTCTTTTTCAATAGCGGCCTTCAAAAACCCTGCCGTTGATGAATTGATCTTGCCACTCGCAGCTTGGGATGTCGTTAGGTCAACTTTGTCCAAGACATAGGCTTCGCCATAGTCAATTACCCAAGATCGAGCGAGTGTTTTCGAAACCCCGTTTTCGAGCAACGCTTGATAAGCCGCAGACGACGAGACCTCGTCTTCCTCATCCATCCCCAACAGGGCGAGCTGGGGGTTAGGCTTTACTGTGAACTGTAACGCAGCGACGGACCGGCCTTTGCGTACCGTCAGCAGCTCAACCTGGATGTTCGAATGTTCGTTCACTTCCTTCATTGCAGGCATGATCACATCCCGCTTCAGGAACTTAAATTCCTTGTAGCGTCCTTCGACGGCCATGAGCTTTCGGAAAAGTCCAAGATCCCACACAGGAGTTTGCCCGGTGCCAACGTATCGGTTGCAGTTTTCGTAAAGAACAAGCGCATGTGAGCTACGAAGATTGCGCAGAACACTCAGATTAATTTTCGAGTAGATGTCTGGATGAAAAAGCTTTTCCGCAAGAGATTGCTCATAGCGATAGGTGCAAACCCCACCTTTCACCTTCACGTAGGTCAATAGCGACATGGCTTCCCATGAACGCTCCCCATCATCCTCCATGATGTCGAACTGCATAACAGTTTCAACGATCCCAACAAGCGCCTCTTTGAGGTAGGAGATATTTTTGCTGTCAAAACCAATCATGTCGCACAAGATACGGGTGTTGATCTGATGGTTTCGCTCAGTGAGCAAATTGTCATAAGCATTGTACAACAGCGCGTTGACAAGCTTCCGTTGCAGAGCAGTCAAGTCCGCAACAGCATGAATTGCGGAGACATGCTTCTTTAGTATCTGCTTGTCACTGCTGTATTTTTTTATTTCTCGACTCATAAGGTGATTTCACTAAGGTGATATTACGTCACCATTGTACGTATCACCTAAGAAATGCAAGTTTTTTTGCCGCGAACTCGCTCGGTCACTCATGATCGCCCCATATCTTATCACCTTTAAGGTTCCATGAGACCTTTAATCCAAGGTTTTTCCCTTTAAATACAGGCGTTCAAGAGCAACGCCCCATATCCTATCACCTTTTGCCCTATACCTTATCACCGAACGCTCCAGAACGCTTGTTATTTCCCTTTAATATCAGCATCTTAACGTAAATTAGAACCGCCCCCCATATCCTATCACCTATGCCCCATATCTTATCACCTTTTGCCCCATATCCTGTCACCTCAAATGAGCCCAAACCCCATATCCTATCACCCTTCGCCCCATATCCTATCACCTATCACCCCGTATCCTCCTGATTTTAAGCCATTATTTGGCCCCTAAACCTTTTAAACGTTGTTTTCTTAAACATACTAAACAACAACAGGGAGCCTATCGGCCCCCCGTCGTCGGTTGTTGATTTTCTATTTTTGGATTTGATTTTGGGGGTGAAAAAGAAAAAGGGAGCTAGCTTTTCTCACCGAGGAGCCAAGCGTTGAGATCTTCATAGCCTTCGTAGTAGCTTCGCATATCGGCCAGTCTTGAACGGTCATCCACGTTCTCAAACAGTTTTCTGGTTGCTGCATCGCCAGCATCATCATTGTCCAAGTACAGCCGAACTTCTCGGAACCTTGGATCGTTGATGTAGGGCAGGGCGCGTTGCCAAAGGTTTGTTGAATTGAGAACCAAAACGGCACCAGCCGGTTGTGTCGGCCTATCAACCGACAGGTACGACAAGAAATCCATGAAGCCTTCAAAGACCTGCAAAAGCGGTCGATCTGGGTTGTCATGGAAGGTCACTGACTTTCCAGAACCGACAAAGCCCTTAAATAGCGCGTTACGCGCCTCAAACCCATCACCGGAAGGGTAACCGAGGGCAAAGTAGCTTCCAGCGCCCTGAGGGGCCTTAAAATCGATCTGGCGGACATATACGCGGGCGATATCGTGGTCGATCCCGCGTTTCGTGAGATATTGAAGCAACGCTGGATGCTCAAGAGGCCCCTGTGAGACCAATTCAAACGTCGCTGTTTTTTCTTTTTCACCCTCAGCTACCTGTTTTCCTGGCGTAGCCGTCAGTTGGCGCGAAGCGCCGCGCGACGTTTCGGCCGAGATGGATGGTTTTGAAAGGGCAGGGGAGTAAAGTCCGGTTTTTTCAAGGTGCTGCAAGGCATCCCGCACATCACAGGAACAAAGCTCTCGCACCAGATCTATGATATTGCCGCCGGTTGCGGCTCCATGGTCGAACCACAGGTTTTTGACTGTATCCACCTTGAAAGAGGGGTTTTCGTCTCCCTGGCGGATAGGGCTACGATACCACAGTTCTCGCCCACCTTGGCGGGCTTTGGAGGCAGTGATCCCCTGACGTTCAAGATAGTCTTTAAGTGGAATGCATTTTGCTTGTGCGATGTTCATCGGATCAAATGTTATACGGATAAAGGCGTTTGGCTGCTGAAAAAGGGGGAGGGGGGAAGCCATGCTGAGCTTAGTCAGTGTACCGCTGCCCTTTCCAGTCAAGAACCGCGCCCAAAAACAGGCGGCGGGGCGAACGGTTCTCGCGCCTGCGGTGACTGGTGCAGGGAGTGCGCGGTGCCCTTCCTAATGTCTCAGAAATGAGGCGTTTTACTTTCTAACGTTTTACATATGACGTTACAGCCACATCCGCGATCCAGACAGATCGCTGCGCTCAATGATCTAGCGAGACAGACCTTTCAGGGATGCCGCGTTATGCTCACAAGCGGGGTTCAAGATCTCGATAAGCAGTTCGATATCCTGCAAAAAGTTCGAGGTTTTGACCAGTTCACCGAGGATAACGATCCTTACGGCGAACATGATTTCGGGGCCTTTGATTTCGAAGGAAGCCGGATTTTTTGGAAATTCGACTACTATGACCGAAACACCGAATGGGGGTCACCCGATCCAAGCGATCCGGAACAAACTACCCGGGTTCTGACGATATTTCTTGCCGAAGAATACTAGAACCCAAAACCGCTTTGCGGGGTGAGCGTATCATCCCGTTTTTTATCTTTTCATCTATCGATTATGACATCATCTACTGTACTAAAAAACTGCGAAAAATCAAAAGTTTCTGCCTCAAATACACGCTATCCAAAGCGGGCTGCGTTTGAGTTTTATCCAACACCTCCAGAGGCTGTTCGAGCGCTGCTATCCGTTGAGCGTTTCGACGGTTCAATCTGGGAACCCGCTTGCGGTGACGGGGCAATTTCCAAAGTGCTGATCGAAGCCGGATACCAAGTGGTGTCCACGGATCTGATTGACCGGGGTTACGGGCAGGGAGGGCAAAACTTCCTGAAATCAACCAAGCCGTTGGCCAAGAACATCATCACCAATCCGCCGTATGGAACTCATGGGCTTTGAGATGCATTTGTGCGCCGCGCAATCATCCACACCCGCAAAACCGGGGGGAGCGTTGCGATGCTGCTCAATCTCCGATCCCTGTGCAACCCAGACAGAACACCAAGGTTTCTGCGATGTCCGCCGACAGCCATCTATGCCCTGGACGAGCTGACATGCTGGCCGGAGGGTAAACCTGTTTCACGTCATGCCCGCATTGCAAAACAGCAATATTACTGGGCGGTGTGGCATCCTGGAAAGGTAGAGCGTCCAAGCTTTTGGTGGCTCTCAACCAAGCAATTCAGAAACCCGCAGTAGCGGGTTTTCTTTTTGCTTCCGTCAGCGGGGCTTGTTCGATTGGGAGAGCACCGTTCCGGCGAGCGATTTTGTTTCGTCGCTGTACTTCGAACTTTGGAGCACTTTGGAAGCTTTGTCTTCCATTGCAGCGCCGGTTTGCTTGCCGGTTTTCGTTTGCGCCAAGGCTGATGCTGCAAGGCTTTTTGCCGTAGCAGACGCATTTGGATCTCCGAGGACACTTCCTGCTTTGGATGCTATCTTTGAGGATGTTTTCTTCGTATTTTTTGCCATTTTTATTCTCCGTTTGTTTCGAATTTATATGTGGTCTCTTGGTGTCTAAGGATCAAGACCTTGTTTACACTTATTTCAGTTGTTTCGATTATTTCTCTTGCAGCCACGGTGAAGGACAACATATAGAGAAGAGAAAAGGGGAGACTGGAAATGGCAGACTTGGCGGAAAAACAAGACCGCTCTGGGTTGATGGAGCGCCCACCTACGCCCGAAGAAATCGATAGCGCGGCTCATGCTGCCACGGCAATCGCCGTTGCGATGGAGCTAGATGATGGGTTGAAAATCTCTGGTGAAAATGGCGATCCGGTCAAGATTGCTCCCGCCGTTGGAGAGCTTATCATCCAGTTGCTTGGCCACGTTAGTAACGGCAACATGGTTACGCTTGTTCCTGTTGGAACAATGTTGACCACGCAACAGGCAGCCGACATGCTCAACGTGTCTCGGCCACATCTGACTAAGCTTTTAAAATCCGGGCATATCGAGTTCGAAGAAGTGGGCCGACACCGCCGTGTTCCTTTGCCTGCGTTAATGGCGTATCGAGAAGAAAAGGCACGGCGGCAGGAAGATGCTATGAGCGAATTGGCGCGGTTGGGACAGGAATTTGATCAAGGATGAGTTTTGTTGCAAACCCTTTTGTGGTCGTCTTGGATGCAAATGTATTGTTCCCATTTCGGGTGCGAGACGTCCTTCTGACCTTTGCTCAAGAGGGATTGTTTCGTGCACGATTTACGGATGAAATATTCGATGAGTGGACCCGAAACCTGATCAAGTTGAAACCGGGTTTGGAGGAGAGTGTTCGCCAGCAAGATACCATCATTCGCCATGAGTTCGAAGAGTGTTTTGTGACAGGGTATCAACCGTTGATTGCTGGATTGTCGCTGCCAGACGAGGATGATCGACATGTGTTGGCGGCGGCAATCAGGTGCTCTGCGCAGGTTATTGTCACTGAAAACCATAAAGACTTTCCGGTCGAGGTGTTGGAGGAGTACGGGGTTGAGACCCTTGGCGCTGATGACATGCTTGCCAATACCTTTGATCTGTTCCCACAACGTGGAGCGCGTGCATTGCGTAAAGTACGTGAACGTTATCGCAACCCTCCCATGACTTCGTCCGAGTTTCTGTTTGATCTGACTAAGTGTGGCTTGTCCAAGCTGTCTGCGGCAGCCCGCGCTGAAATCGAATACCTATAAACTTTTGACAATACACCGTTTTCTCGCACAATTCTCCCTGACCGCGTAGCCCGCGATCAAATTCCAACCACCAGTCTTTTGGGACTGGTGGAGGCCAGCCTTGAGAGACCCCAATCAGGGGAGAAGAGGCATGGCAGACCATGCAACGGCCCAGGGCCGTGTTGCTGCTGTGGCAGCATTCAAACAGACTTTTCGCGAGTTAGCGCCTTACAAACACCGCTATGAAGTATTTCGGGACTTTGTGACGATGGCTGCGTGCAGTTTGCACAACAGCTTTCACAAGGAACCGGGGCGCGAAGAAGAATACCTTCGGATCATCGCGGAGTACAAGAAACCGGATCAATTTGCCTTCCAAAGACTCTTAGGATGCCTTGTGGCTGCGCTGGATGAAGACCCGCGCGACATCCTTGGCCCGCTCTATATGGAGCTGGAAATCGCCAACAAGGACGCAGGGCAGTTTTTTACCCCGCCTGAGCTTTCGGAGCTGATGGCAAGCCTAACTTTTAGGGATGAGCTGTCCAAACTGGAAAATCAGCCGTTTCTTACGGCAGGTGAACCAGCTTGTGGCGCAGGGGGTATGATCTTGGCTTTGGTCAAAGTGCTGATTACTGCCGGGTTTGATCCGGCACAAAAGCTGTGGGTGCAAGCCATCGACGTTGACCGTATGGCGGCGCTGATGTGCTACATTCAGCTTTCGCTTTGGAACGTGCCCGCTGAGGTCATTGTTGGCAATACGCTCAGCCTTGAGATCCGCGAAGTCTGGTACACCCCAGCCCATCACATGGGCTTGTGGAAATACCGGCTGCGCCGGAAGGAAGGGAGCACCGAGGTGACGCCAGATCCGAAGAAGGGAACACGGGAACCGGTGGTCACGGCCCCGGCTTCCGAGGAAACCAAGCTTGCACCGGTTAGCACATCGGCGCAACTTGGCTTCGACTTCTGAGACCCGCCATGGCTGAGGAATATGAAGAGCTCCAAATCGACTGGCGAGGGCAGGAGATCACCGCCCGGTGGTGCCCGCAATGGCTGGGCGGCGATACCGCCCACCTTGAGATCGTGACGGCCGACCGTTCACCGCATCCGATATCTGAAACTGGGTATCGATCCCACTTCTGCCCGCGTGAGCTGGTGGAAGATGCTGGTGGCCCGGTGGCCTTTGTCATGGCATGGCTGGAGACGAAGGATGACGGTAAGCCCGTACAACTTTCGCTCATATGAAATTGAGAGAGCCCCTTTGGGGCTCTTTTTCATTCCCTGGTCACAGGCGGCAGAGCCGAGCTCCTTCGAGAGGGGGAGGGGCATCATCACACCCGCATTGTATCCCGCAGGCTTGCCGTCAAGAACCGCGCCGCCGCTGCGCTTTGGCGAACGGTTCCGGGCCCTTCGGGTTGACTGCTGCGCCTCAAGCGGGATGCCAAAACGGGGTCGATGATTGAGAGATGATCGACGGTTTACTTTTTTATTTTTTGTTTATGCCAAATTGGGTTTACAACGAGGTGGATATTCACGCCTCTTTAGACGAGGTGGGGCGCTTCCTCGCAGTCGATACCAGCACGGAAAATCCACATAATCCGTCAACGCGTTTTAATCTTCATCAGCTGTATCCGGAACGATTTGAAGCCGATGATTTATGCGGGTTCAAAGCCTGGGATTATGATTGGATGATCGAGAACACCGGGTGCAAATGGAACCCAACAATATCCGCGATTTCCGAGTGACAAGGCGGGGTGACGTATCTCGGCTTTGATAGCGCCTGGTGCCCACAGAACGAACTATTGGAACGACTGCACAAACTCACTGGATGGACAATCCACAACGAGTTCGAAGAAGAGCAGCCAGAGTATGAAGGAAGCTTCCACTGTGAAGACGGGACGTGCACACGCGATTTGCGACCAGGACGGCCGCGCTGTTCGAACTGTGAGGCTCAGTTCCCAAGAGATCAGCTGGATGATGACTGGTGAGAATGCCAAAAGTGCCGCGCGGTTCAACCGCGAGATTAGGCGAAGGAGGGAGGCTAACGCCCCCTCCTTTTTCTTTTTCACCCGCAAAATATGTCATTTCACACTTGCCTAAATGTCATGTTCAACCCGAACAAATCCCACACAATCACCCGCCCGGGCTGTTCGGAAACAACAATCAGAACAGCCGCGAGGGATTTGTGAAGCTGAGGTGAAGACGCCGCTTTGACATAAGCGTAGAATTGGGCAGAATAGTCTGACGACGCGCTTTGCAAGATTGCGTGTTCGTAACGAACAAATTTCATGGACCTCGCTGCGCTGGTCCGAAACCTGTTCGCCGAAACGCATCTTGGCAGGGGTGCTTCGCCCCCTTGCATCCCCAGACAAGGGAAAAATCGCTTTAGTGGCGCGTTTCCCTTTGAACCCTTTTAGCCCCTAAGTGGACCCATGGCACGAGAGCAATACCAACGAGATTATCGCCAGCAGTACAAAGATCAGGTCAAACGTGTGAACCTGACTTTTTCGCTGGCTGAGCATCGTGGAATTGCCCGTGCTGCCAAGGATGTCGGAAGCCCGGTTGCAGCCTATGTCAAACGCCTCGCTCTTGAGGCGCATGAAGGCCGCAGCTCTGCCCCCGAGGAGATCGCCGAGCAGTTGGCGGATCTGGAACGCGTCATTCGCACGATTGCAAACAACGTGAACCAGATGGCCCGTCACTCCAATCGCATCGCCCATGTGCTGGATGAGCAGGAGGTGTTCCTGAACATCCACGCCCTGCAATCCGAGCTCAAGCAGGCGATCAGCCGCGCGGCTTCCGGGACCGGATCTTCCGACGAGGAAGGCGGCTCATGATAGTCAAATCCATGAGCCGGAAGGTGCCAAGTTTTGGTCAGCTCATCGGCTATATCGACCGTGATGAAGGGCAGGAAGAATGGCGCATCCGACACAATGTTTGGGGCCGTGATCCGGAGTTGATCCGGGGTGAATTTGAGCGCAACGGCGAGCTGCTGCAGAAGCGCAAAAACGGGGTGTATCTCTACCATGAAATCATCTCGATCACGCGGGCAAAAGGGCTGTGTCCGGAGGAGCAAAAACAGCGATTGCGCGACATCGCTGAGAACTACATTTCGGCGCGATGTCCGGATAATCTGGTGTTCGGAAACCTGCACCAGGACAAGGATCACTCCTACCACTACCACCTGATGATCAGCGCAAACCGCGCCGGTGAAACCGGACGCTTGCGGCTGACCAAGGCGCAGTTTCGAGAGGTGCAGGTCGGGCTCGAGCGGCATGTTTTGGAGACATATCCCGAGCTCGAGCAGAAGGTGGCAATCGACAAGCGTTCAGACCGTGGCCGCAAAAAGGGCGAGGCCGAGCTTGAACGCAGGACTGGGAAACGCCCCAAGCGTGAGGAAGTTCTTGAACGGATCACAGCGGCCTATGAGGGATCGCAGGACCGGCAGAGCCTCTTGGATGCCCTGGGGTGCGAAGGTCTTGAGCTTTACGTCCGAGGAAAGAACCTCGGGGTTGTGGATCTGGAAAGCGGGAAGAACCACCGTCTGAAAACATTGGATCTGGAAATGGCGGATCGCGTGTCGATCCGGATGGAAGGTGGTGAGTTGGCCGATGAGGTGAAGCCTCATGAGCCTGACGCGGCTGAGGCCAAGGCTGAGCCGCAGGAGAAAACAGCGCCTGAGGGTGAAAAAGAAAAAGAGCGGGGCCGTGCTGCTGGTGACAAGCCTGAGGTCAAGCGCAAGTCGAGAGAGCGGGATCGACCGAAGAAGACGCGACGCAAAAAGACCGAGAAAACGCGCAGCCGAAAGCAGGCTGAGCCCGAAACTGATAATCAGGCTTATGTTAAAAGAGGCAGCAGTGCTGACCTAAAATCTGATTTGTCTAAGCAAGAAGAACGAGAGGCTGAGGATATGCCGAAACGTCATGATGATCCAGAAACCGGCACCCAGTACCGCGATCAGGAAATCCCGGATGTCGTCTACGATGCGGCAGAGGCAACTGCTGGCGGAAAGAAAGAAGGATTGGGCGGAAAGCTGGCGAAGCTCGCAAAGAAGGTTGTGAAGCAAGGGGCTGAAGAAGCCCGCAATGCGGGGGATCTGTTGCGGCGTGGGTTTACCGGAGATCACGAGCCATCAAAGGATCAGGCACATGTCGTAGATAACCCTGCGATGGAAGCTGAACCGACACGTTCGGAGCAAACTGAGAGACCGGGACGATCTGCGCAGCAAGAAAAGTGGCGCTCAGAAATGAGCCGCAACCGGGAGGCAGGCCGGGATGACCCGGAACAGGGACGCGAATGAGTTGAAGATCTGCGCCCGATCTTGCGAGATTTGACTGCAACGGTGCGATTGGCCGTGCGTGGAACACTTTTGGGGCTACAGACCAAATATATCCGTTTATTACGTCATCTTAATGTAAAGAAACATGAAAAGGCATCTGACCGCCTGAGGAAGGTTACGAGTGATTGGGAAGTTCATAAAGGAAGGCGGTAAGCACGCGGCCTATGCTTTGGTTTTTGGAAAATTCCTGAAACGCCAAAGTGGTGCGCGGTTGCAAAGTGCCAAAGAACTTGGGCAATCCCTCAATGCAAAGAATACTGGCCTGCTGATCGACGGTGCCGAGGGGCGGCTTTCTGAGCGCGAAAGTTTCCAGAATGTTTGTGTTATTGCCCGCGTTGGGGCCGGTAAAACCAGCCGCTATATCATCCCGAACGTCTTGGATAAGGCATCGCGTAAATGCTCTATCGTTGTGAACGACCCCAAGGGTGAGGTGTTCGCGGAAACATCCGGGTTTATGCAGGCCAAGGGCTTTAAAGTCATCGCGATCAATCCGGAAGACTTGCAAAACAGCGCGAGTTTTAACCCGCTGCTTGAGGCAAAAACAGATATTGAAATCGAACAGGTGGCCGAGATCCTGATCAAGGCAGGATCTGGTTCCAGCGCGAAGGATCAATTTTGGGACAATGGTGCGATCCGCTTGATATCGGTGCTTTTGAAGCTCTTGCAACGCGCAGGACAGCAAGATCCCGCGAACTATACTCTGGGCAACCTATATCACTTGTTGCAGAATTTTGGCTCTGACGGGACGCCGCTGGATGAGTTTGTCATCCACTGGGCTTACGACCCGACCAACCCAGATGACAGCACCCTCTGGGAGGAGTGGAAAGGCGCAACCACGGGGAACAGCAATGCCGTGCAGAGCTTTGCACTGACCGCTCTGACGGCGTTGAAGGCCTTCACAAACCGCAATCTGGTGGCCTTAACGGCAACCAGTTCTGTGAACCTTGAAGACATCCGGCGCGAGAAAACCGTGATCTATTTTATTACGCCGCCACACCTGACCGAATACTACGGCTTCTGGACATCGGTGTTTTTCCGCAGCGTGTTCAACGCCTCGATGCGACGGATGCCGGATCGGCGCACCCTGCCCCTTTATGTGCTCTACGATGAGTTTGGTCACAGCACGATCCCGAGTTTTGTTTCTGTTGCCAATACCATTCGGGGATACAAGGTAAGCTTGTCGATTGTTCTGCAGTCCTTGTCGCAGCTTTCGGCGCGATATGGGACGGACTATGCTCGCAGCATTCAGGGAGGGTTCATGACTTATCTGGCCTATGCCGGCTCTGACCAGGATACGGCCCGGTTTTTTGAGGCTATTGCCGGCAAAGTCGTGGATGTGCGCCGCGATAAGATCGAGGATATCACGCAGCAACGACAGGAGTACAATCTGCTCAATGCCGATGAGGTGCGCCGGATCGGAGACACACAGGCCGTTCTAGTCAGCGCAAATCGCCACCCTGCCCTGCTGGAAACCACGCCATACTTTGCGCATCGCCGTTACAGCAAGATTCCGCGCCGGTTTGGACCGGCTAGGATTACTGGTGCAGTGCAAGCATCACAAGTGAAACGGATATCTCTATCATGATGGACATCTTAAACGAGCTGCAAACCGTGGGTCTCACAGCCCTATTCAATCCAACATTTCTGTTTCTGTTGTTCCTGCTGTTTTTACTCGGAAAGCTGGTTGGGTGGATGAGCCGCAATATCAATATCTGGAAGTTCTTGGCCCTGGCCTACTTCGGGATTTTTTTGTTTCGCCCGCTACAGGACGCGGGGCTGATCATTGGTGGCGTGTTCATCCTTGGCGTTGCCAGCATGTACATGGATTTGTTTCGCGGAATATTTGGCTGGGCTGGTGGGATCGGTGATGTGGTTTCCGCCTTCCGGTTTAATGGGGCGTATAAAGATATCCAACGTCTTGAGAGAGAGGTCGAAGAGCTCAAAAGCCAGATGAAGGCTTCGCAGATGGCTGGGGCCACTGCCGGTGGCACTGCACAGCAATCATCCTGGCGGGCACAGTCACAGGCTCGGAAAGCAAAATATCAGTCGCGAACCGGGGATGGTGGTCGCGGTGGCGACAGTGGTGCGTCGAGTGGGTCCGGTTCAACCAATCGTCGACCTAGCAGTCAGCAAAGCGGTTCTGGAAAACGGGCTGCTGGTGAAAAAGAAAAAAGATATGGAAAGGGGCGCTCAACGCGCCGATCTTCGGCTGGTGCGAAGCCAACCGGCAAAGATGGTGTGGTGAATGATGGTGGAAAGCCCAACGCATCAGGGAGTTCAAAACGTGGCGGGGCTAGCAGCCGCAAGAGGTCTGCAGGTTCAGGATCTGGCAGCAGTCAGAGCCAGCAGCAAAAAACCTCGCAGCGAACGCAAAGCTCGTCACAGTCGCAATCACAACAGGGCACACAAAGCAGCGCGTCTCCGTCGATGTCACCAGCATTGCGTGATAAATACCTCGGGATTTTGGGGCTCACACCTGGGAAGACCTATACCGCCACCGAAATCAAATCCGCATGGCGTGCGACAGCGTTTCGGGTGCATCCGGATCGAGGAGGCACAGCCGCAGAGCTCATTGCTGCAAAGGAAGCTTATAAAGCGTTGGCGTAGAGGTTGATCATCATAAATAGCGCGGCGCTTGAAACGCCAAACATAATCCAGTTTTTGAAGCTCAGACAGTAATGGGATTTACCACCCCAAAGGCGTTCGAGACTGCCGGTCAGAGTCGTGTTGCCCTTGGTTTTAACAAAGCCAATCGGGCGGATCCGCCAGGACGTTACAAGCTGCCCAACTTCATCACCGCGTAGCAGGCAGTATTCCCACCAGTTCTTGTCTTTGCGCCAGAGTTCCGTGGCAAAGAACGGAAACTTGATGGATTTTGCGAGATCCACGCCAGCGCTTCCCATGTGTCCAACCTTTTGCCGGTTATGCTCTCGCAGGGTGCCGCAGTTGCGCAGCATGGAGAAGGTCACACGGGCGACGATCAGGTGGTGATTGCCATCGTTGTGCCCCGAGTAATGAGCTGCAACCTTGGGAGAGCGGCCGAAGTAGAGCCCCGACCCGCCGAAATTGCCGCCTCCCACAAGCCATCGCCCCTTTTGTGTGATGTCATAGAGCGCTTTTGGGGATGTGCCGTGGTACATTGTGAATGTCGGCCAGACGAGTGATATCACGAACATCATCATGGAATCCACCACAGCCAAGGCGTTCTTGTATAAGAGCCATCCCGCCCGAAACGGCATTCCCATCAGCCACCTAGACCAATACGCCATGCCTTTGCGGTGCCGCATCTTGCCAAGCTTGGGGTGCAGAAGTTCATCGACGGAATCGCTGAGGGACACAAACAGATAAACCAGAACATCGAAATACATGGCCGTGATAAAACGCAACGGTGTGGTCAGGATCCACACGCAAATTTGCCATAGCGGTTTCACCAGGAGCAGCATGAACAAGTAATATCCAACCCGATTGGCCGAAGCTTCCTTGTCCTTCATCAGGATCCTGAATGGATTGTAGGCAAACCACATGAACTCATCGATCAGGAAGAATAGCCCCGAGAAAAGCCACAAGGCTTTGCGCAGCGTTGCGATCAGGATGATGATGGCGAGGTAGGCGACCACGATGGTGCCGAACAGGGTAACAAGGGCGTAGTAAGCGTCGTTGGTCAAAGGGAAGCTCAAAATCTATTTTTGTTTTAGGTCAGGCTATTAGCATTAGAAGTGGACCCGTTGTAAAGATGGTCTGCAGTGGTCAATTTGGACTAGCAATGATCTGAGGAGCGTCGAGGATAGGCACGAAATCCTGCACTAGCTTCGATCCGGTTTCTACGTCGCTCGGCTGAACTAAGATTGGTCCTCACCATTAATGTGGTGCAGCGTTTTGCGCCGAGAGGCGGTTCCGGATTTTCCACTATTGGTAATTCTGGAAAATTAGGGGCTTACGTTTACGAGAGAAATTTTGGATGGTAGATCAAGGCTTGCATCTTAGTATGCGCCATAGGTGCAAGATGCCAGTATCAGCTTCCTGCGTTCTTTCCCTACATCAACTGCATAAACGACGCTTTCTGTGTGTAAGATTAAGCCATTTCCATTGTTGTTCAGTGTCTCAATATTATACAAATTTCCCCCTTCTGCCATGAGAAGCAGAAGAGTTTTCCCGGAGGCGGCAAGGTCGTTTTGAGCCTTGATCATCAAGCCGAAAAGTTCGCCGATAATAAGATTGGAAACAGTTCCAGTTTGGAAAAGGTAACCTGCGATAGTTGGGAACTTCCCGACATATCCCGGCACCTCATGGAGCTGATTTGACAGGCTAATTGCGTTTTTTAACTGCTTTGCCATGGATGCGCTAAGGGTGATTTTTTGAATAGTTCTCGTGTTATCAATGAGCGCTCTAGAGATGGGGTACTCAATTAAAACATTTCTGGTGTCGGCAGTTAGTACTTTGGTAGCAAAGGAGTTTTTTTCCAGCCAGCCGGGCCCTCTTGTTTGAAGCAAAACCCCGAATGGATCGTTGCACTGGAACTGAATGCTCTCTGCGACTTTTTTTCGAGCCTTCTTATCTGCTAGGATTTGTGGGCAGGTTTGCTCGCACCATGTCACAGAGTTACTGTAATTTTCCTCACAGTAGTTTCCCTGCAAACCCATTTCAGTCTTGTTGACTTCGCATTGTTGTCTCACTTCTTCAAAGTGAGAGATGCAGACAGGTGTCTCCGCCTCAAACTCGTAGCAAGCCAACGCACCCGTTGCGTGTGCTATTAAGATGAGGGCAGAAAGGTATAGCGTTCTCATGTTTTTAACCCCGCACAGAAATTCTTGATTCAATCAGAAGTTTCGCTAACAATTCGAACAGGTCAAGCTCGCAGGTGGGAAATCATGAAAAAAAACACTCTAGCAACGTTCTTAGCTTCTGCGGCGTCTACTGTTGTCGCTGCTTCTGTCAGCGCTCAATCCTACGAGCCAAGATACATCATTAGCGAAGATGATATGCAGGACCTAGAAGGGATTTTTAACGCGCTGCCCATCCAACAGCGTTCAGAGTTGAGTCGTGCTATGGTAGAGAAAACCACGCTGCTTGGCGTGCCCCTGTGCCCTCCTGACTTGCCTACATCTGGGCCACTGGTCCCTGCCCCTGATCCTACGATAGCGACAACAGTACTGCCGGATGAAGTTCCTGATAGTCCGATTGTGCCACTCAATCCGAGTACGCCCGTCGATCCCAGTTCACCATTGCCTGCCTCTGATCCAACAATCGCGTTAACTCTGGTTTCGCCTGAAGTTCTGCCGGAATGGCCGGGCGTACCAAATGAACCGATAGTCATTGACCCGAGTACTGGCCCTAGGCCGGAAATAGTTGATTGGATTGTGTCGAAGTATGGTGTTGCATCGGCAGACCCAGACGACCCAGAAGACCCGCCAGAGGCTTTCGTTGAGATAGGCACACCACCAGAAACTTGGGCGGAGTGGCAACCTGCGCCGGAAGCTGAGCAATTCGATTTCAATGATAGTACCGTTCGGATGAAATTTTCCAATGGGTTTCAAACCCGAACAGACGTCAATCAATTCCTTTCTCAAGACGAAGTTCAGTTGGCATTTCAGAGATTTGTGTGCGGTTCTGATTGAGCGTTTTAGTGAAGAGGCGAGGGAGAACTTTCAATTGGGTTGTGAAGCTATCTAAGTTTTGTAACTTGAGGTGTAGTTACTGCTATGAGTGGGACGGGTTGGGCGATCCTGCTCGTCTTGATTTAGAGAAACTATCAAGGTTCTTAGATGTATTTATCAAGAACGTTGGCATGCCGGGAGATTGCCATAACTTCATTTGGCATGGGGGCGAGCCTTTGGTTTTGCCATTTTCCTATCTTACTGAGTTTATTCGGATTCAGAACGACTTGAAGGTTGGGTTTTCCCAAAGAGAACTCTCCTTCTCCAACGCGATTCAGACAAATCTGGTTTCTGTCAAACCCAAACATATTGAGTTTCTTCAGGAGAACGATTTTCTCGTCGGAGTGTCTTTTGATGCAGTGTCCGGAGTGCGCGTCGATTGTGCTGGAAAGGAAACTGAATCAAGAGTCGCAAGAAATATGGAACTGCTCAGAAAACAGGGGTTGAGATTTGGGGCGATCACAGTTGTTGGTGCGCATAATGTTTCACGCCTGAAAGATATCTACAGATTCTATAAGGAAATCAACTGTGCGGTAAGGTTTCTGCCCATCTACCGCGATCATTTAGATTCGAGATACCACCACGATAGAGCAAGCATCCATGATGTGTTCGACGCTTTGTTTGGGCTGTTCAAGGTCTGGGTTCTGGATCGAGATAGAATATCAGTTCATCCTTTTTCATCTTGGCTGGAGGTAGCGTTGGGGTTCCTTAGCGGTGACAAACTTCCTATCAAAGGTAAAAGCCGCATCACGATAATTGATACATCCGCGAAGGTATATAAAATTCGCAGTGCTTACGCAGAAAGTGAGGAGCTAGGCGAGCTAGGCATATCAGTGAGTGACGATCTCGAATTGGCCAAGAAAACGGAGAACTTGGTTCAAGAACCTCTTGGCTCGCCATGTGCTGATTGTAGGTTTCGGGATTATTGCTTGGGGCAGTTCGTGGATACAGCAAGGCCCGAAATGGGGCCTTATTGTGGGGTCGATTACTTAGCTATCGAAGCTGCTGTTAAGTGGATTATGGAGGATGGAAACCTGACGGATGCCGCGATCCAAGTATTCAACGGTTCGAGAGGTACATCCGATGGGGAAACCCGGCTAGAAATCGATGGGGCGGGCTTCGTTGTTTAACGACGATACCGCCCTGGCACAAAAGTGATGGCTATTGTGCCACATTGCTAAAGGCTAGCCTTTTAGGTTGCTCCATGTGTCTGGTGTGAAAACGGGAATTTTCCACTATCGGCCATAGTGGAAAGTGACTGCCCGTTGTCGCCACAGGTTCTGTGAGCACGTTTGTGAATGCAGGTTCTCCAAATTTTCCACTTCACGGGAAAAGTGGAAAATTCTCATTGCTTGAAATCCGCTGCGTCGAATTTTTACCAATAAATTCAACGCCGGGTGACCTTGAGACTCTTGCTCGAATGAAATCACTTTGACTGCCAATACCGGAGTTAACTTCTGCTGCCCCTCTGAGCCATAGCGTTACAGCAACGTCC
>NZ_JASF01000001.1 GCF_000622405.1 Sulfitobacter donghicola DSW-25 = KCTC 12864 = JCM 14565 | reverse complement strand
CGCGCAAAATAAGTGCGCCGATTGAGCGCGCAAAAGAAAACCGTCGTTTTGCAGGCAGCCGCACTCCTGCAGGAAGGTCAGGCGCATCGGGTCGAGATACTGCTTGGGTCATGAAAGCCTTGCATATATACACCCATTATCTTCGCGAGATAGCAGGCTGTTTTTTCTTGCATAATGAGGCATAAAGCAACATGGATCAAGGTGTGCTGCCGAAAAGTGGCGTGCACGAATTCATCTTCAAAAGGACATCCAAGATTACTAAAGCCCCCTCCAAACAATCGGCCTCAGCAGGGCCTGCCGTGAAAAGAGTCCCTCTGGGTGCAACCGCTGCGCGCCCGCGCAAACGCCATGGCTGGATACTGTTTTCATTTGTACTGGTGGTACTGGTACCCTTGGCGCTCACTTTACTCTACCTCTGTTTCATTACTTCGGATCAGTATGTTTCCAAAACTGGCTTTGCTGTGCGCTCGGAAGAGTTAAGTTCTGCAGCGGACCTTTTAGGGAGCCTGTCCAGTGTTTCAGGCACTTCATCTACAGACACCGATATTTTGAACGAATTCATCCACAGTCAGGATATGGTTGAGCGGATCATGTCTAAAGTCGACCTCGTTGACGTTTATACACAGCCAGCATTCGATCCTGTGTTCGCCTTTCAGCCAAGTGGTGACATAGAAGACCTAGTAACATACTGGCAACGAATGGTGGAACTGCACTACGATCAAGGAACTGCTTTGATCGAATTGCGGGTGCATGCCTTCCGGCCAGAAGACGCACAGACGATCGCCAAACATATTGTCGAAGAAAGCTCTCTGCTGATTAATCGCTTGTCTGCCACCGCGCGCAATAACAACACACGTTACGCACAAATAGATCTGGACATTGCGCTTAAGCGGTTACGCGACGCCCGCGAAAGCCTGACTAAATTCCGCTCCAAAAACCAGACAATCAATCTGGAAGCAGCGATGCAAGGCCAGATCGGTATCCTAAATTCTCTGGAGGAGCAGTTGGCAATTTCAAAGGTTAACCTCAACCTGCTCCTGCAAGATGGATTGGCCGAGGACGACCGTCGCATCACCTCAGAGCGTCGCCGGATCGAGGTTATCGGAGACCTGATCAAGATTGAGCGCTTACAATTTGGTTCCGTCGGGGAAAACGAAGGCGGCACCCTCAACTTCTCACGGCTTGCCGGAGAGTTCGAGCGGCTGACCGTCGATCTGGAATATGCACAACAGACCTATCTTAAAGCCCAAGCCGGACTAGACACAGCATTGGCAGAAGCGGACAGGCAAAGCCGCTATCTCACACCTTATACTCAACCCAGTTTGCCGCAAAGTTCGCGCTATCCGAATCGGGCGATTTTCAGTCTTGTAACTGGATTTTTCCTGCTTCTGATCTGGTGTATCGGTGTCCTTATTTACTATTCGGTACGAGACAGGCGCTAAAAATGATCGAACTGAAAAATGTTCATAAAGCTTATACTCTGAACGGGGTCCGAAAGGTCATAGCAAACGATATCAACTTCACCTTCCCGGCAGGAGAGACTGTTGCACTAATAGGCTCCAACGGGGCGGGCAAATCTACAATGCTCAAAATGATTGCGGGCTCGGTAGCCAGTGACCGCGGAGAGATTATCCCCCATGGCTCTGTTTCTTGGCCTGTAGGTTTTGCAGGGTCATTTCACGGAGACCTAACCGGTGCACAGAATGTAAAATTCGTGGCCCGCATTTATGGTGCCGACACCGATGAAATGTGCGCCTTTACCCGCGAATTTTCAGAACTCGGGGCCCACTTTGAGATCCCCGTACGCACATATTCTTCGGGTATGAAATCACGGCTTGCTTTTGCTATGTCTATGGCCGTCCAATTTGATACCTACTTGATAGATGAAATCACCGCTGTAGGGGATGGCGCCTTCAAGGCAAAAAGTGAAGCCATTCTCAAAGAACGCCTCAAGTCCTCTGGCGCCATCATCGTATCTCACTCTCTTGCACAACTCGAGCGTATGTGTTCATCAGGTGTGGTTCTGCAAAACGGTCGTTTTTTTTACTATGCGCGCGTAGAGAAAGCCATTGAACACTACAACCACATCATGAAAGGGGCGCTGCCGCCCTGGATGCGCTAATTGGAAGCTTCGCAGCCTATCACAGACGGATCAATAGGCACAAAATGCCAATGCAAACGAGGCCGCTTTTACGTAAGCGGTGCGCCGGTCACACGGGCTTGGCGTAGTTCCAGGGCAGTAGTTCGTTGATGTTGGTTTGTTTGTGCCCGCCAGCAATGGCTGTCAGGATGCCGGGCAGATAGCTGTGAGGCTCGATACGCACCGCATCAGCGCGGAATTCGTCCGTCCGTTTCAGTCCCCTCTCGGGATCATGCTTCGCATAACCCTGCCGGGCGGGGCATAGTCAGTCTCCTTTGTTGATGGCGTGGATGCCCCCGACCAACCGGCATCGTAGTGTGCCAATGTGGTGTTTCAGAAAGCATCAACAAAGGGAGAGTATCCATGTCAGAAGTCGCCATAATCGGCATAGACCTTGCAAAGCGTGTGTTTCAACTTCACGGGGCTTGCGCCAATGGAACAGTTGTTTTTCGTAAAAAACTGACACGTATTCAGCGTCTTGCGTTTATGAGCCAACAATCCGCCTGCATCGTTGCGATGGAGGCGTGTGCGACTGCGCATAGCTGGGGCCGCCAGTTCGAGAAGCTTGGACATACCGTGCGATTGATTGCACCAAACTATGTGAAGCCTTTCGTCAAACGGCAAAAAAACGATGTTGCGGACGCCGAAGCCATCGTTGAAGCGGCATCACGACCGACCATGCGGTTTGTAGAACTCAAGTCCGAAGCCCAGCAGGCACGTGCCATGCTGTTTCGCACACGACAAATGTTTGTCGGTCAGCGCACCCAAACAATCAACGCATTGCGTGGCCATCTAGCTGAGCACGGCGTTGTTGCACCACAAGGCGCTATTCAGGTTAAACGTTTGGCCGATGCGGTAACGGATGAGACCGTTGGCTTGCCGGCAGGCGTTCGAGAACTCGCCAAAGTATATATCGTCCAGATTGAAGACCTCAGTGCTCAGATTGCAGCATTGGATCGACAGATGAAGGGTGCCGCCAAAGAAGCTGAAGCGGCACGTCGTGCCCAGACCATGCCGGGCGTGGGGTCAATCACGGCTTTGGCCATAGAAACCTTTGCGCCTGACCTGAACTGCTTTCGCCGAGGTCGGGATTTTGCCGCATGGCTGGGTTTGGTTCCCAAGCAGACCTCGACGGGCGGCAGGCCTCGCCTTGGTAAGACATCAAAAATGGGCCAGCGTGACATTCGACGGCTGCTGATATCTGGAGCAATGGCTGTTCTGCAGGCCGTTGAGCGCTTCGGAAAGCCACATAACGGTTGGTTAATCTCCATGTTGGAACGCAAACCCCGTATGCTGGTCGCCGTTGCATTAGCGAATAAAATGGCTCGCGGCCTGTGGGCCATGGTGACGAAACAAGAGGACTACCAAAACCCGCCAAGTGCTGTTCGAGTACCGCGCCAGCGCATTCTCCTGCGCCGTCCAGTCACCTGTCGGAGAGACGCCGACAATGTACATATCGCCCGATGTGGGCATTGCGGGTGGCGTGGATTGATCCGCCGCCTGCACAAGCGCATCCAGCACATCGATCGCTTCGTTATGAGTGACGTGTTTTTGGGCCTGCGAAGGCTGGATCAGCGGCAGCTATAGAACGGGCGATGTATCAGACATGGAAGAACTCCAGCAAATTAGGGATTTGTGCCCACACTCACCGGTTTTTTCTTACATATTTTCAACACACCACTCGCACAGTCGCGCCATATGACAATGGGTAACGGGCCTCCCCGGCCCATTACCCAATTTCTTCAACGCCCGTTGAAAATAACAGCGCTTGACCTTACAATCCTACGACGTCGACCAAGGGCTTACCCTCAGGCATAACGGAACGCAGGTCGATAAATTCGCGATGTTTGACCAACACACAGATCACATCGGCCTGCGCAAGTGCGTCATCCAGCGTTGCCAACGTCACCGGCTTCCCCCCAAAGCTGGCGGGCAGCTTTTCAATGTTCGGCTCTACGGCAAGCACCTGACAACCCAGATCACTAAAATCATGAGTGATCAGCATTGCAGGGCTTTCGCGCAGATCGTCAATGTCAGGCTTAAATGCCAGCCCAAGACAGGCCACCTTGATGTCCGCCATCGCGCGCGATGGATCAGATGACAACACATCTATCACCGCCTCACGGCCCTTCTGCAACACCCACTTGGGCTTGGCATCATTGCCGACGCGCGCCGCATGGATCAGCTTGGCCTCTTCGGGTGCCGACGACACGATGAACCACGGATCTACCGCAATGCAATGCCCGCCCACACCTGCACCGGGCTGCAAAATGTTGACACGTGGGTGTCGGTTGGCCAGAGAGATTAGCTCCCAGACGTCGATATCGAACTTGTCACAAATGATGCTCAGCTCGTTGGCAAAGGCGATCTGCACATCACGGCTGGAGTTTTCGGTCAGCTTGCACATCTCGGCCGTACGCGCGTTTGTAATTACACAATCGCCCTGCACAACAATTTTGTACATCGCCACAGCCATCTCAGAGGCGCGTCCCGTCATCCCGCCGATGATGCGGTCATTCTCAACCAGTTCGCGCACTACATGACCCGGCAACACCCGCTCGGGGCAATGGGCCACCTGAATATCCGCCCCTTCGCCACCATCCTGCGGAAAGCTCAG
This sequence comes from Sulfitobacter donghicola DSW-25 = KCTC 12864 = JCM 14565, assembly GCF_000622405.1. NCBI lineage: Bacteria > Pseudomonadati > Pseudomonadota > Alphaproteobacteria > Rhodobacterales > Roseobacteraceae > Sulfitobacter > Sulfitobacter donghicola. Next base: position 83,902 of record NZ_JASF01000001.1, on the reverse strand, counting down.
ATCGGGGCGCGCAGCGGCCAGCCATTTGGCCATCTGCTCAGTCGCACCGATGGGGGACGTGCTTTCCAGAATGACCAGATTGCCCTTTTCCAATACCGGCGCAATCATCTCGGCCGCCGATTTGATATAGCTCAGGTCAGGCTCGTAATTCGCTTTGAACGGCGTCGGTACAGCAATGATGAAGGCATCGGCAGGCTCGGGCGTCAATGTTGCGCTTAGCTTTCCGTCGGCAACGGCCTTTTGCACGATGCCCGCCAGATCAGGTTCAACAATATGGATCTCGCCCTGATTGATCGTGTCCACCACATGGGGCGATACATCTACACCAATCACCCGTGTGCCATAGGCAGCAAACAGCGCCGCTGTTGGCAAGCCGATATAGCCCAGACCAACCATTGAGATACGTTTAAACATAATCTTGTTCCTAAAATTCAACTTTTATCAATCGTTGCCAACAGTGCATCCGCAATGCGGTCTGCGGCGTGACCATCCCCATAGGGGTTCATTGCACGCGCCATTTGGTCATAGGCAGTTGTATCGCTCAACAGACGTAGCGCCTCACGGGCAATCTTTTGGCCATCGGTGCCAACCAGCAAAACAGTACCGGCATCCACCGCCTCGGGGCGCTCGGTGGTATTGCGCATCACCAGCACCGGCTTGCCAAGGCTGGGCGCCTCTTCCTGCACACCGCCGCTGTCGGTGATGATGATCCGTGACTGGCGCATCAACCACACAAACGGTAGGTAATCCTGCGGATCGATCAGATGCACATCGCCCGCATCCCCCAGAATGCGGTTCACAGGTTCTTGTACATTAGGGTTGAGGTGTACCGGATAGACAATCTGCGCATCCGATCCATCGCTGATCTCTTTAAGCGCATGGCATATGTTATCGAACCCCTGTCCGAAATTTTCACGCCGGTGACCTGTAACCAGCACCAGCGGGCGCTTGGTATCCAGGAACGGAAAACGTGCTGCCATCTGAGCATTCAGATCAGCATCATGGTCAAAACGCTCGACCACATCCTTGAGTGCGTCAATGACAGTGTTGCCGGTCACCATAATATGCTCGGGTTTGACGTTTTCGGCCAACAACGCGTCACGTGCCGTATTGGTTGGCGCAAAATGCATATCTGCAATCCGCCCAACAAGAGAGCGGTTCATTTCCTCGGGCCAAGGAGCATACATGTTCCCCGTCCGCAGTCCCGCCTCGACGTGACCAACCGCCACTTGCGCATAAAACGCAGCCAGCCCTGCGGCCATTGTGGTGGTCGTATCACCATGCACCAGCAAACGGTCATAATTACCGTCTTTGAGAATATCGCGCAGCGCTAACAAAATACGAGAAGTGATATCCGTCAGGTCCTGCCCTGACTTCATGATGTTCAAATCAAAATCTGGCTTAATGTCAAAAAGAGCCAGGACTTGGTCAAGCATTTCACGGTGCTGACCTGTAACGCAGACATGGACATCAAGCTCGGGCTTTTCTTTCAAGCGCTTGACGACAGGAGCCATCTTGATCGCCTCTGGGCGCGTACCAAAAACAATAAGGACCTTCAAATGCGTTTTCCTTCTGTAAAAGCGTTAAAAGAACGTAATAAACTTTTCAGATCCAAATGCAACTTAGAAGGCCCGTCCTCGACAGCACAACCAGAGCCTGCTGGAAGCAAACACCTACGCCTTCTGCATAGGAACATTGAAGCGCTTTTTGCGTCCAAAAGAATCACGCAGGAAAACATGCACTTGCACATCATCTGACATATTCTGGCCGACAACTGTGCTGAACCATTCGGGTTTGGCATCATACCACCGCATGTCAACACGCTGCCCTTCCACCATTAAGTAAAAAGCATATTGCAACCCTCCGGTAAACACACCCTGAGGCGCCACAGAAACCTCTATCCCCGGGGTACGGACAGTGTCGATCTGCACATCCTGCGGCCTTATTTCATCCACCATCGCCAGTGCCGGCGCATGGCGGTCAGGATCCATCTTCTTCATCACCTCTCGCTGCACCTGAGCTGTCGACCTGCCCGCCAACATGCCCTTGAAGCTGTGCAACACAAGATCACGCGGCAAAGGGGCATGACCCTTACCCCAGTTCCCGACGCAGACATGCAGGTTTTGCGCAGGTAACGACACAGCGTTTTGCTCTACACGTTGTACGGGACTAGCTTCGCAAAACGGTGCCATATGCTGCGTCATGTGATGCCGATCAGAGGCATTCTGAAAATATAAAACTTGTCCGCGCTTCGCTGAAGGGTCAAGCCGTATCACACATCCGGTTTTGCTTATCTCCGCTTCCAGAGCTGGTGCGCTAGAGTCGTTCTTCAAGTCAAACCCGGCAGCAATGCCTGGAAATGCAGCGCGTGCATAAGCGCGAAAAGCAGGCCAATCATACGACGCAATCGACGTTTGAGGGTTCCACACGACCGCACGATCTGCAGGGCCACAATGCTGCAAAGTATTCAGCGCGGCAAATCCACCACCAGACCCACCAAACAACACCGCAGGGCGCCCCAATCGTTCGGTAAAGCAGTTAATCGCCCGCCCCATATGCACAGGTAATTTACGCACCTTATTGTTGCCTGCATGAAACCCCAACGAGAGGCTAGGATTACGCTCCATCGTCGGATCAGAAAATGACAAAATCGGCACCTTCAGAGTCTTGGCAATGCTTTGTCCGACAAAATAGGGGCCTGACGTCTCCTGAACATTGGCAATAGCGCCCGAGAAGCCCACCAGAAAACCCTGAGCCGAATCCTGCACCCGATCAAAACCTTCGGCCAGCATGAGTACATCTGCGCCGCCCATCCGAATTTTCCAAACGTCTTTGCTCTTTGTCTGCGACACGGCAAAATCGGCAAGAATATTCTTAACAAGAGAAAGATCGTGCGAAGTGGACATATGAATGCTTTCTTATGTAATCCCTCCCGTGTGCCATAACATCCACAAACACTTCAAGCCATCAGACAACGCTGATCACGTTGTACTACCCGCTCCCCTCACCTATTGTGCCCCTATGCCAGAACACCTCCCCCCCTCTTCCACAGCGGCAGGCCTGATGGCAGCAGGCCGTCAACTGCTACAAGCAAACCATGCTGAGATGGGGCTGCGGCTGATCTTTGAGTCCTGTGAACTGGCACCCTCCGCCGACGGCTGGCAAACGCTTTATGATGGCGCTCTCACCACATTGAATATGGAGATGATGGCGTTGGCTTGTGAGCGCCTCGAGGCGCTCACCCACGCCACAGCGGAGGGCCGCGCGCACATCGCATTTCTGCGCGCGGGACCCTTGCGTATGGCGGCGCTCCTTGAGCGGCTGGAGGACAGGACGGTAACAGCACCTCAACAGCCCCCCATCCCTAACCGTATACTCTATGTCTTGCACAAATCGCTGCCCCATACGTCGGACGGATACTCCCTGCGCAGCCACGGCATTGCCCGTGCATATGCGGCCGCAGGCGGTGATATGGTTTGCATCACCCGCCCTGGCTTTCCCCACGATCTGCCACAACCGCTGGAGGCCGCAGCAACATCAGAAAGCGACGGCATCACCTATCACCACATCTCCAAGCCACGCCGGACTGCCATGCCCCCCGCGCCCCACGAACATCTTGCCCATGCCTCAGTTAATTACCTCGAGGCCGCAGCAGAACCCATCTTGCGGCAGATCGCACAACATCGCCCCGCCGTGGTCATGGCCGCCTCGAACCATATCACAGCGCTACCTGCCTGCCTTGCGGCCCGAGCGGCAGGCCTCCCCTTCATCTACGAGGTTCGCGGCTTTTGGGATGTCACCCACGCCACACGCGATCCGCTATATCCAACAACAATCATGGGCCGACTGGAGACGCTAATCGAAACGAGTCTGGCCTGCTTTGCCGATAAGGTTGTCACCCTCAACACACCCATGTGCGATGCCCTTGTGGGACGCGGTGTCGAGCCCGAGCGCATTCGCATTGCCCCCAATGCCTGCGACACAGACCGCTTCGCACCACGCGCACGCGATCATACACTGGCCACAGCGCTAGGTCTGCCCGACGCTGTGCCAGTGATCGGCTATGTCGGTTCGTTTTCCGCCTATGAGGGCCTTGACGATCTGATGGTGGCCTGTAGCGGATTGCGCGCGCAGGGCCATGATTTCCGGCTGTTGCTGGTGGGCTCCGAAGCGCCCACCGCCGCAGGCACCCAACCGGTCACCAGCCAGCTGCACGCCCTGGCATCAAAGCATGGATTGACCGACAGGCTCGTTATGCCCGGACGGGTTTCCCCAGCGGAAATTCCCGCGTATTACAGCCTCATTGACATCGCCCCTTTTCCGCGCAAATCCACCCCCGTGACCGAGCTGGTCTCCCCGCTGAAACCTCTTGAGGCCATGGCCATGCAATGTGCAGTTACGGTCTCGCGCGTCCGTGCGCTACATGACATGGTCGCACCCGGAAGAACCGCCCTAACATTTGCGCCGGATGCTCCAGAGAGTCTTTGCGATGTGTTGGGAAAGCTGCTCAAAGACCCTGAATTACGCAGGCGATTAGGTCAGACTGGTCACACTTGGGTGCAGACGAAGCGGAGCTGGAAAAGTATCATTAATATATTTGAAGACCTTTATTAACGACTTACTAAGAAGAATTTAAAAATAGGGTATCACTCGTGACTGACAAAACTTTGCAAAAACCCACCTCATCCCTATCCAAAGACCGTCTTGGCAAAGGTCTGGCGGTCGCTGCAGATGTGCTGGGCAAATACGGGCGCGTTCACCGGCGCACGGAATTGTTGCAAACTGCGGCGCAGCATCTGAATACCCCCAGTATTCTAAAAGCTCTGAGGGACAGCGCCGCGCAGGGTGATCAGTGCGATATTGCGAAAGCGGCTCATCAAGAGCTTGTAAAGCGGTATGAGGCCCAAGAAGATTACGACGCACTGGCCAAGCTCGAGAAATCCAGACTGCCTACCCTGAACGCACAGGCCCGCAAACCGCGTGTGGCCGGCATCATGGACGAATTCACAACTGCCTGTTACAAACCTGAATGTATTTTCCTGGCGCTGCTGCCAAATTTAGCTAAGACGCAGCTGGAAAACTTCGCGCCGGACTTTGTTTTCATTGAATCCGCATGGCATGGTAACGAAGGGGTCTGGAACCAGAAGGTCTCGAACGTCTCGGAAGAGTTACGCACCGTCCTCGACTGGTGCCGCGAAACACAAACGCCCTCCATTTTCTGGAATAAAGAAGATCCCGTACACTTTACTGGGTTTCTGGAAACCGCCCGCCTGTGCGACTATGTCTTCACCACAGATATCGATTGTATTCCGGCCTATAAACAAGCGTTGGGGCATGACCGCGTCTTTGTGCTGCCTTTTGCAGCACAGCCTGTATCCCATAACCCCATAGCAACCTTCCAGCGCAAGGATGCCTTTAATTTTGCAGGCTCCTACTACCTGCGATATCCGGAACGCCAGCGCGATATTGCGACACTCATAGACACCGTACGTGAATTCCGACCCGTCGATATTTATGACCGCAACCATGGCGGCACCCACCCGCACTACATGTTTCCGCCAGAATATCGCCCCATGATCTTGGGCCGTCTTCCCTTCTCCGAGATTGACCGTGCCTACAAGGAATACCGCTACGGCATCAACATGAACACGATCAAGCAATCGCAAACCATGTTTGCTCGCCGCGTGTTCGAGTTGATGGCATCCAATACAGTTGTGGTCAGCAACTTCTCGCGCGGGGTGCGTACATTGTTTGGCGATCTTGCACTGTGCTCGGATAATCCCGGCCAGTTACGTAAACGGCTTGATGTGCTGACAGCAGATGACACCGTCTATCGCAAATTCCGCCTCGCAGGTTTGCGCAAGGTGATGCAACAGCACACCTACCGCGCCCGCATGGACTTTATCCTCTCGTGCATCAGTGGTGATGCAACCGTCCAGACAGAGCCGCACATTGCCCTGTTTGCGACCATCACTGCGCGACGCGATATCAAAAACACCATCAAGAGTTTTCAGGCACAATCCCACAAAGCAGCGCATCTTTACCTGCTGACATCCGGCATTGATACCGACGGCATCGAAGTGCCGAATGTAACCCTCTCGGGACATCCCGATATCCTCATCGCCCAAGCGCTAGAGGCGCGTTCTGGCACCACCCTGTTCGGCGCATGGCACCCACGAGATCATTATGGGCCAAACTACCTGACCGATCTTGAGCTCGCCATGACCTACAGCGATGCTGAGGGGTTCGGCAAAGCCTGCCATTACCTTCAGGCAGAGGGTGAAACCATTCTGGTAAACGAGGCGAAGCGCTATCGCCCTGCCCAAGGTATACCGCTGCGCGCCAGCCTTCTCAAAAGCGCCCATATGACCCGAGATCTGATTGCCGAAATTTTTGATACATCCGGTGAGTGCGGCGCCCCTGATGTGCCCATGCTCGCCCTGGATGAGTTCAACTATTGCAAGCAAGGCGCAACCGTTGAGGCTGCAATCGCGTGGGCCGCCGATCTGGATATCCCCTTTCAGGGTATCGAGATTGAATCCCTCTATGAGGCCGCGTCGGTTTTGCCCGCCGGCGAGACCCGCAGAAAGCCACGCGCGACACCTTTCCCAACTCTCACCGCAGCTGAAGTCCATAAGGGAAGTGTCATCTCCAAATCTTCGCCTATGACGAAAACGCTTGAAGGCGATCTGGTTCGTTTTGCCTTTACGGCCGATCCCAACAACGGGCCACATTATGTATGGATCAAGAACAAATACACCCGTGAGACACTGAACCTCGTAGACCAAAGTGTAATTAACTTCGAGATGGAGCACACAACCGCAGATGCCCGTCTGGTGGTCGAATTCTACGATGCCGCAGATAAAAAAATCAGCCACTCGATGCTTGCACACGGCGGCAGCAGCACGCTGGCCATCCCAACTGAATGCACAAGACTGCGCTTTGGCTTACGCCTGACAGGAGACGGAGAGGCGACCTTGAGTGAGATCAGCTTTGGCACGGATGCCACACTACCACTGGTTATTGTGGGCCCGTCAGATACGCTGGTGCTGACAAAACAATATCCGTCTTATGATGATCTGTATAAATACGGGTTCCTGCACAGCCGCGTGCGCGGATACCGCCAACAGAGCGTGGGGGTCGATGTGTTCCGTATCAATCCCAACATCGTGAAAACCTATGACGAGTTTGAAAATATCGATATCGCCTCCGGCGATGCACAGCTTCTGGATGCCACACTGGCCACCGGACGCTACAAACACGTGCTCGTGCATCTGATTGACCGCCAGATGTGGGAAGTGCTCCAGAAACATCTCGACCACGTCAAAGTGACCGTGTGGATTCACGGTGCCGAGATCCAGGGCTGGCAACGCCGCGCCTACGAGTTTGCAACCCTCACTGCCCCCGAAATCGAACGCAAGAAAAAGCTCGCCAACGAGCGGCTCAAGCTGTGGCAGAAAATCTTTGCCCATCCCTCCGCCAACCTGCATCTGGTGTTCGTCTCCGAGACCCTGCGCACCGAGGCAAACGCCGATGTCGGGACCGCCCCTCGACAGGGGCGCTGGTCCGTCATCCACAACCACATCGACACCGATCTGTTTTCCTACCGGCCCAAGACGGCGGCACAGGCCGGTCAGGTTCTGTCAATCAGACCCTATTCATCGACCACCTATGCCAATGATCTTAGCGTGCAGGCGATTTTGGAGCTGTCCAGACGGCCGGTTTTCAAAGACCTCTCCTTTCGCCTTGTCGGCGACGGCCCCCTCTTCGAGAGCGTGACCGAACCGTTGCGCGATATGCCAAATGTCACCTTGCAACAGACCTTCCTGAGCCATGCAGACATCGCCACCCTTCACGCACAATACGGTATTTTCCTGAACCCTACGCGCATGGACAGCCAGGGCGTATCGCGTGACGAAGCCATGGCATCGGGTCTGGTGCCCGTAACCAGCAGCGTCGCCGCCGTGCCAGAATTTGTCGATGACACCTGCGGTATTCTTGCCCCCGCAGAAGACTACTTCGGGCTGGCGGATGCCATCGAGCGGCTCTACGGCGATCCCGCCTTGTTCACGGAATTGTCAAAAGCCGCCAGCGCCCGCGTCCGCGCACAATCAGGCTTCGAGCAGACAATCGCACGCGAACTCGAGCTGATCGCACGCGCCTGACCACTCTTATCACAACAACAGGGGCCGCCTCGGGTCCCTGTCCCGTTACGCATCAGGAACCAGCGTTGCAAAAAGGTGCTCGCGGCTACAGATGACGATATAGCCGCAGTTTATCAACCCGTTGCGCAATTCGGTAACGTGGTCTTTTTCCAACACCATAATCTCGGAAAGGATGATCTTGGGTCGCATCACACCTGTGGCGATCTGCTCCAGAAAAAAGGCATCATAGCCTTCGGCATCAGTAACCAGAACATCAACACTGTCTTTGCCATACCACTGGGCCAAGGCCCCGAATGACAACGTGCTAATCTTTTCGGTAATAGTATGTTTGGCAATTGCTGCCACTGTTTCCAGCGCCACACCACCTGCACCGTCAATGGCGTTACTATCCTGCTTGAGCGTACCAAGGCCGACCGACCAATCAGGCACATCGCCGCGCGCGATGGCCTCGGGATCCACCAACCGGATTTCGGCGCTGCCTGTCTTCTCGGTGACAGCCATATTTACAAAGACGCAATCAGGTTGATCTGCATAGGTTTGCTGCAAGGCGGTAAAGAGATGGCGAACCGGCTCAAAGAACGTGCCGTGCAGATTGTGCGCACGCACAAGCCCGATCAACGGATCAAACTGGCTCCCGTCACAGGCCCCGATTTGCAGTGCAACCAGCGGCACCTCGCTGCGCTTTGCCAATGTGCCCACGGCCTTCTCGAACGCTTCGAGTGCTGTTGCATTGGGGATGAACGCCGTCACCGGAGCAGGATCAAGCTCGGGCCAGACAGGCACCGACGATAACAAGGCAATCCGGTCTTTGTTCTTGAGTGGGTTGAGGGCAACTTCCTCGCGGATACCATAGCGCATATCGAGGTTGGGTTTGACCCACCCTGCCGCCCGCGCAATGTTCCACAATGGCACGCCGCACCGTTGCGCTTCCACCGCAAAAACTTCGTCATTGTCGATGGGGCGGCTCAACAACAGATCAATATCCATCTGCTCGAGTGCATCCGAGTGCAGTGCCATCACGCCCGTCCCCAACAGATGGGTGCGACGGGTCTCGTCATGAGCGGCATTAAACGCGGTATAGCCATCGCGCACCGTATAGCCCTTTTCATTCTTCTTGAACAAAACGCCCATAAGGCCCACTACAGACCTGCGCCCCAGACCGTCAATATGGGTACGCATCGTCAACGCATAATCCGCCGGATACAGAATATCGTCATCACACAACAGGAAATATCCCGGCTGGTCCAGCCAATAAAACTTACCCGCCGCCCGCAGGCTGTTTTCGGAAGAAACGATATAGCTCAGCTTGCCCTCGGCGGCCCAGTCCAGAATATAGTCAGGTACATCGCGGTACGCGTTGAGATAAACACAAACGTGATCCACCTGATGGATCAGCGAAGCAATCGCCTGATGCAACAGTTCGCGCCGCGCCGGATAGCTGGCAATACACGCCACCACCGTCTCGTCGGTAAAGTTGAACCGCGCGTTGATATCCTGAAAATCGACCTCGCTCAAAAGCACCTTGTCGGTGGCAATATTATAGGTCTCCTCCGTGGCATCCTGCACCCGCATGGTCACAGGGCCGTCGACCTCGGGCAGCCGGAAAAAGACGAATTTTGCCTTATCACCCCGTGTCAGGATGCGCCGTTGTAGCACGGTGTCGCCACAACAGATCAACCACATCAGCCCGTCTTCCTCGACCGGCCTGGAAAGTGTGATGTCGGCACGGTAACTGCCCGGCACAAGCTGTTGTTTCACATCCGACAGGTCCGCTGCCTCCGGCGTAATCGAAATTCGTTCGGCCGAAGCCTTATTGCGCGCGATCCGTGCCACATCTGCTGCCTCTTTGGCGGCCACTTCGGCGGCAGTGATCTTGTGATAATTATAAGCGTAGCGGTCCTTTTCAGGATCAAGCGTCTTGAGGTTTTTCAGCATCACCTCCGGGTCAGGATCATAGATCCCGTGCAGAGCCACTGGATCATATTCCCACCATTCGCTTTTCAGTACCGCCTTGATGGTCTTGGCAGGCCAGCGTTTCTTGATGGTCTTGGCAGGGATGCCCCCCCACAACCTCGTAAGGGGCCACATCTTTGGTGACCACGGCACTTGTGGCAATCATCGCCCCTGTCCCGATGGTCACACCGCTAACGATCTTTGCCCCGTCCCCGATCCAGACATCATGCCCGATTAGAACCCTGCGCGCTGGTTCTTTTTGGGCCAGCGGCATTTCGAGATCATTGCGTACAGGAAACCATGGCGACGTGGAGGTGGCAGTAAGATCATGATTACCCAGCCCCACACTGACATCACGCCCAATGCTGCAATAGCGTCCAATCTCGACATAACTACGTATGGCACTGCCCGCGCCCACATAGCTGCCAAACCCGAGCCATGCAGCGCCCCCCAACTCGCTGAGGGCAACCGTTGTTTCGTCTTCGGCAAACAACGTAAAGTTGCCGCTACATTTTATAACCTTGGGTGCGCGGACGGGGGGCATACTAATTCATATCCTCAGCCAGGGTGATTGATCGGATCAAGCTGCTTTTCTTCGCAGATCAGCTCAACTTCTTCCTCGTCCTGCGCCGTCACCCCCGAAAAGGTTTCCATATCGCGGAAGAAATGCGTCATGACATAGTTAACACCATAAGCATTCACCGTGCGCTTGTCGGGGTTAAAGAACATTCCCATAGACGGATGCGATTGGATGATTTCATAGGAAGGGAAATAGGCAATATCTTCATGGGCATTGGCCAGATCGCCCGCCACGGCACGCAGAACCGATTTCGAATAAATTGTCGCAGGCAGCACATGCCCCCCCGTGGCCGTCGCCGTGAGCGGCACAGGCGAAACAGTCAGCAAAATACGCACATTCGGGTTCACCTTGTGCAAGGCGGTGCGGAAGGCTTCCATGTCTTCGCGGATCTCGGGATAGGTCAGGTTGTGAAAGCGGTATTTATCCGCATCAAACGTGCCGCAAATTGTGCCGGGGGCCACAGGGAACATCGTGTTGTCTTCAACACTTTCCCAGCCTTCGGTCAGACCCATCGTAAAGACAAACAGGTCGGTTTCCTCGAACATCTTGCGCACAGCAGCAAGGTGCAGCGCCCGCAGATCAAGCACGTCTTGCGCGCTGGCTTGTCCTACGGGATCGGTGCCCGGACGCAACGCATCATAAAACCTGTCGCCCTTGGCCCAGACAATCTCTTTTGGTGTCCGCTCGCCAAAGGCTTCTTGAAACAACTGCAACAACTGGCGCGAGGTATAGATGTTGCCATAGCGGCAGCTATACACCTTAAAGCCAAAGCGCCGCGCCTCGGCATCATCGCGGAAATAAGAGGGGGCCGGTTCAAAATCGACAAAGTTTGCCCCGCGCGCCGCAAGGTTGTTGCCGATGTGCTGGGCAAAACAGCTGCCGGCGGTGGCAATCCGGTCCGTCAACGACAGCTCGATCGGGTCCCACAACCCGTCCATGTCAACATAGTGTTTATCAGCCACAGCACGGCGCCAAAACGCCCGTTCGGGCAGGTCGCGGTACGGGTTATCTGTCTTGCTCATCTGCTCACACCTTCTTTTCGGACAGTTGCCAGTCACGGATACGCTTGGTCATCGCAATATCGGCAGTGGGCAGCGGTTTGACGCCGGCGCTGCGCCCCTCTGTGGCAGGTGCAGTAGCGGACAGCCGCTCCAGATCCATTTGGCGCTTGTTCATCAGGATATCGTTAGCATCACAGCTTTCCGACATCAGTGCCGCATCCAGCCAAAGCTTGACCGTCTCGTTAAAGGGCGCAGAGTTTGCATGATCCAAAACCCCCCAGAATCCTACATCAGCGATAAAATTACGTGTTTGAGGGAATGTTGAAACAAAAGGAACATAATGGTTAAAATAATGGAACCGGTCTGATGTGTTCTGTATGTATATCACTTTAGAATGCGTCTTGGTTCTATAGGTTTCAGGCAAATTAAGTCGATTCATCTGCAAAAAGTCTTGGAAACTCAGTTCTGCACTCCAGAACTCATTATAATAGTTTTTCACAACTACTTCATGATGACGTTTGAGATTGGTTTGCGGGTTGGCTGCGATCACAACACTACCGGAATCACGAAACCCTTGATCCAATGCCGCAAACCCTCCCGAAGAGGCTCCAATATAAATGCTTCTCTTTATCCCCAGCCGTTTTTTCACCGCGGCAATCATTCGGGCAAGGATTGCAGGTACATCACTTTGTGATGATCCCTGATACCAAGTAGATGTCAGACCCGCACTCATCAGCAACGTCGGATCAGAAATCGACAAATGATGCGCCTCTTTGTGCCCATGCAAAATCCCCTGAAATCGTGGCAGTGGAGGCCCCACCCTCGTAATTGCTCCATGAAAATAGATAATCAGATCGGTACCTGTTCCAGCCCTATAGTACACTGGTACATTCAGGTCATCATATGAGACAACGAACGGGCTTTTGTGCTTGGTAATTTCGCTCAAGGGTATTTTTGCAAACGGGGTGCCGAACAGATCGATCTGTTCTGTGGAAAGCGTCTGGTCGGTCAAGGTATTGTCCTTTGGGCTAGGGCTTTGGGAGCGGCTTATTTTGATTGGGCAGCATGATCTCAAACAGCTTGTTGTGCAAGATGGGCGTCTATGGCACGGCGCAAATCAAACGCGCGGCTGCGCCAGTCGGCGTGTGTGCCTCTGGCCTGTCCACGCTCGCGGTAAGCGGTCCACATTTCCTCATGTGTTTGCAGCAGACGCGATGACACAATCAAATCCTGCGGGGTATGCACACAAATGCCGCTGTCACCCAAATATTCGTTCAGCGATTGCGGCATGTCCATATACAGAACCGGCGTGCCCGCATAGGCCGCCTCCAGCGGTAACATCTCAAAGGTGCAGAACGGGCTGAAATGCGCGTACAGCAGGTGCGTGCCGATTACTTCATGGATGTCTTTCTGGTGCGGCACAATTGTGATACCTTGTAAGAACTCGGGCACCTGGTCGATTTTGTATTGCGACACCAGCGTGACATTCTCGCGGCCAAAGGCCTGTGCCGCCGCATCAATCCATGCTGCCGCTTCCGGTGCAAGATCAGGATTAGACAGCTTCGAGATATCGCCGCAGAAGATACCCGAACGCTCCTCGTAGGGAACACCCCCGTGCCAGTTACAGACATCCTCACGGATGGTTTTTGGCACCACTATCACGGGACGCCCTGTACGTCCGCCCAGTTCAGTCTTGGCCGCTTCGGTAAAGACAAACAAGCCGTCTTGCGGCGAGAGTTGTTCAGATAGGCTCACTATCTCCAGTGTACGACTTTCCTCCAGATTGTAGGACAGATTGAAAAACAACGGGAAGCTCCGCGGCGTCCGGTCGTGTATCAGTTTTTGCACATTAAAAAAGTCGCGCGAGATCATATCCCCGCCATAAACGAAGCCAATGTCGAACGTACCTGTCAGGCTGTTCACAACATCTTCCGACGGCCCTTCCAATTCAACAGCCTCCACTTGACAGCCCATCATTTCCAGCTGGCGGATCATCAACATGCAAGAAGCAAAAATACCGCCCTTCGCCCAAATTTCAGGGGTAACACGACCCAAAAACAACACGCGCAACGGCTTGGTTTCATGAGAAAAAACGTCACCTGCTGCGTTTGGCATAACGGGTACAAATTTTTCCCACTCATGCGCGCCGACAAGAGTGTTGGTTAAAGCCGAAACATCCAGCTGGGCACCCGACTTCTTGATCGACAGGCCTGAAATACTGTCGTCGTTGTCATTCATGTGGGCAGCGTTCAACGCCTCTCCACGGTCATGTGGAACCAACAAGAACGGAATCTGGTTATGCTGTCCGAACAGGGCAAAGTAGATATCCGCCATATTCGGCGTCTGGAATAATGACATCTCGGGACGCACATATGTCGTGTCAAAACCAATGCACCCCGTGCCTAGAACATGCATGATATGCTCGGTCGCCTGATACGACCCAAATGTACGCACACGACGCGAAGAGGCAGTATAATAATCCTCGAAAGGTGTCAGGATTTCTGATCCATGCCAGCCTGCAACAATCCTGCCACCGTATTTCTGGAGGTAGTAGACAATGGATTGTACATAATAGGGCGGATAGATGATGTCATCATCACAGGTGAAATAATACCCGTCAAAGTCGTCCGTCAAAAACCCGAACTTTGCCAGATCACCAACGTTTTCAGACAACACCAACTTGACCTTGCCTGAAAATTCATAGGCGGGAATTTCCTCGAAACCGTTCAAGCTGACATAGATCTCATCTGCCTGCGGCAGCAGGCTTTCGATTGTAGCGCGCAGGGATTTGATACGCCCAGGAATAGCAGCAATCCCGATACGTACCGGCTTGTCGATTTCCACATCTTCGCATAGATAAGGCGGCGCGCCGATCCGCGGCGGCGTTGTCTTTTTCTTGGCCAGCTCCGTCTTTTTATGGTGCAAGCGGTTTTCAAAACCCGCCCGCAACTGTGACGGACGGGTTATTCCGCGGCGGCTGTCTTCGGAGACACTGTTGTAAAACAGATCACTGTACGCCCCATGTGCCAACTGCAGTTCATCCCTAAAATATTGCTCCATCGCCACCCTGTCTTCGGAAGCACTCTCTAATTCCTTGATCCGTTTTTGTGCGTTATAAAAAAGGTTATTGTAGGTGCGGTTGATCTGTTTGACCCGATCCACTTCCAGAACAAAACGGTTTTCGCGCAAGGTGGCTGCCTCGTCCGGTCCAGCTTCTTGCAGACGCGCGCGCAAATCTTTGATCTGAAGAACATAATTCATCTCAAAAGCAGAGGCATGATAGGCTCTGTTGACAAAAATATAGGTATTATTGTCACCCGTATTTTTGAGACAGGCATAGTTGTTGGGCGTCAGTATTCTGATGACAGACGCGAGTACATCCATATCATCAATCGTAACAACCACAACTGGCCGGTGTTTAGTCAGGATGGTAGTCGCTCCGAGCAGCACTTCGACTTCGTCGGTGTTGGGGTGTATCTTAATGATTGAAACCGCGGTACCCGGCGGCAACGCACTGTCGAGCGGACGGCAGAAAATCTCTCTTTTAGGCTGCCCTTCTGCTGATTGCAGATCAATCCACTTAGGCACATCGCTCAAACCGCCATTGCGGATCGTAACTTCCCCTCCCAACCCGTTTAGATCAATGTTTTCTAAAAGATATTTACCCGCCTCGACAGATGCTTCAAAGGCGATAACCTCCCGCTCGCAGTACCGCCCCAAAAAAACAGCACTGCTACCGATCTCTGCACCCACATCGACAATCACACCGGGGCGCAGCGGAATCAAACATAGCTCTTCCAACAGGTCGATTTCAGGAAATTTCCCTGTCTCGGAAATTTCCTTGAACACAGCTTCATCGGCATTCCCGATGAATTGGAATTTAGTACCCCTATATGTGATCACGGCTTTAGGATTCATGTTTCTTCCTTCTTCACATAATTATCTTCAGCAGCATAGCTTAATCTGAAATATTTTTAGTTGTTATAACTTACACGGCATCAGGCTAAAATCGGCCTGACCATATCATAAACGAGCTTTCCAATATCGATGTTCTCACCCTATCAAGAAATTTGCTGTCGGACCCGGCTTTGGCTACCGGTCATTGAAGGCAAGAAGGTCAAGAAACTCCGCTCCACCATGCATGCAGCGCGTTAGCAGTTCTATAGGCCGTCAATCCGTCCCAAAGCGGGATCGCAATACGCTGTTGTCGGTTGCCTGTCTCATCACGTGCTACAAATCCGCGTATTTGGGGTAAGGCATCCCATCGGTTGACCAAACGGTTGGTGCCATTGGCAACCGTTACGGGGCGCTCTGTATTGTTGCGGTATGTAAAGCACGGGATGCCCAAATAGGCTGTCTCTTCCTGAATACCCCCTGAATCCGTCAGCACCATACGCGATTTGGCCACCAGGTTGATAAAATCCCCATAGACCAACGGCTCGGTGATGATCAGGTTATCGTGGATCAGTTGGCCCTCAAGCCCAAGCCGTTTGAGGTTTTGCGCCAGCCGTGGATGGACCGGCACCAGAACCGGCAATATGTCCGCAACAGACCGCAACAGGCCCAGAACAGCGCTCAAATCATCGTGCATGTCCACGTTTGCGGGGCGATGGAATGTGGCAATTGCAAACTCCCCCTCGGCAAGCCCGAGACCGGCACATTGCTTTGCCCCCCGTGCAGGGTCTAGCACCTTGATAAGGCTGTCGATCATAATATTTCCGACCGTGTGCACCCGCTCTTCGGGGCGCGACTGACCATGGGTCAGGCGCTGTGTGGCATCGTCGCCCGGGGTCAGCCAGATGTCACTGATCGCGTCAATCAAGATCCGGTTCACCTCTTCGGGCATGCTGCGGTCAAAAGAACGTAATCCCGCCTCAAGGTGGGCTACGGGGATGTTGCCCAACCGTTTTGCTGTCAGTGCAGCCGCCAGCGATGTGTCCACATCCCCCGCTACCAGCACAATATCAGGCCGTTCCGATTGAACCAGTTTAGAGTATCCGTCTATGATCGCACCGAACCGCGCACCGAAATCGCCATTACTGCCCACCTCGACAATATGGTCTATCCAGCTGATACCCAGTTCTTCGGCAATGCTGGTTGTCATCGGTCCCGGCGGATGCTGGGCAATATATATAATCTCAGGCTCACACCAGCTTTGTTCTTTGAGCACCATATACAGGGGTGCAATTTTTACAAAATTGGGCCGCGCGGCTGCAAGAAGGTGAATTTTACAGGGTTGCTTAACTTGCATGGTCTGCCTGATCTCCAGTTCAATCTAATGTACATATCGATCCGTTTTGAGCACGAAACCACACTCTAGCACCGGCTAGCCATGCTTTTCAGAGTATTAAGTATCAAAAATAGCAGTGTCCAGCCCCTTAAAAATGGAACGATGTCCATAGCGATCGACAATCAGCCGACGGTTAGAAGCCGCAATTTTTTGTTGCTCTACGCTGCTCTTTCCAAGCATGCCATTTATTCTCGCAGCTCCCGAAACCACATCAGAGACAATCCAGTCGGGTGTATAAACACGGTCTGCCGCCTCCCATGGCCAGACAACCGGGAAACATCCAGACAGGACACCATCCGCCAAAGCATAATGGAAACTCTCAGTGTCACTGGGTGACAAGATCACATCAATACCACTGTAAAACTGCGCAACATCATTCCCCCAATCCTCAAAATAGACATGCCCGTGCAAAAGGCCACCTTCTTCAAAACGGGGATATATATCGTGATATATTTCAAGCTCCTTGAGACGGTGACCGCTGTGCATATAGGCCAAGGTTTCAGGGCGAGGACCTTTCACAGACAAAGACGCCTGCACGCCCTGCTCCAGCAACAGCTCCAGCAGGTCCAGTGCCCGGTCAAACCGCTTGAGAGACGGAATAATGCCAACCATTCCCAACCGTACAACAGAGCAGTCGGTAAATTTCGGCTCTGGCAAAAATTCGGTATCCAGCACAAAATTCGGCAAAATAGTGGTTTTGCCGCGGTCTATGCCAAACAGCTCAACAGCCTTGTCGCGCACAAACTCCGTCACAAAAACAAAGCTATCCACACGCCCATGACCGAGCGCCCGGCCAAACCGCATTGCCGTTGGCCGCACCTCTTGCGCATGCATCCGCACCACCAGCTTTTTATCGTCGGGCACGTGATCCGCATACCACACCGCATTGGCCAGTCCCCATTCACAAAAAATGATGTCACTGGCCGCAAGAACACGCCGCGATACGTCCTCGTCCCCGATCGCACCCCATTCCCACGGATCCAGATAGCACGGCACGCCATCGGCTTTTAGCTGTGAATAATACGGATACAGGAATTTGAAATCATGGCCCGCAAACCCGACCGTTTTGGGGTTTAAAAACAGCTTGGGAGGGCGCAGGCTGTCGCTCAGACGCTCACTGATCCTCGGAATGGCGTGCCTGTTGTACAACACCTGTCTGAGGCCCTCGGAACACGCCACACGATCCGCCATCAACATGGCTTTGAAATCACCATAATTGCTCACAAAGAACGGATAATCAGCACCCAGAACTCTGGCATTGATCGGGCTGGGAAACGCGATGCAACGCTGGCCCGATATCACACCTTCAACCATTTTGGTCGACAGCTCCAAGGTATGCTCTTCGAAGGCCGCGGGCCGCCAGCACCATGCAAAATCCATTTGCGCCATCTCGGCAAGCGTTGTCTTACGGTCGAGCGCACCCAGACGCCTTGCACCGACGCGCGCCAGCGCCGCATCAATTTTGTGCTTGAATTCGGCATTTTCCGCTGCGGTCAGCGCTCCGCTTAGTTTATCGCCGATAATAACCAACTCTATATTAAGACCACCCGCTTGCGCCCGCGCCACCCATTCTGCCAGATCCAAGATGCCCCATTGCGGGGCAATTTTACCTGCATATCCGATCTTGATCGGACCTGTCGCCGGTACGTCTTTTACAAGGCGGGATCCGGCACCCTCAAGCAACCCTTCAGACACAGGCGGCGGCAATAGCTCAACCGGAACAGGCACGTTTGTCATACCGCGCAGGACAGCGGCAATTTCTTCCGTCTGGGCCAGGAATCCTGCTGATTGGCGGGCCAACATATCAACATTGCGCCGAGCACCCGGCCGCATTTCGATGCCTTTGTCTGTATGGCTGTAAATATCGGTCAGATAGATCAGAGCGCGCTTATAGAACTGCCGAGTTTCAAATACTTTTAAGGCTCCTGCCATGCCGCGCAACACCAGACGACGCAACCGCGGCAATGCATGGTCGAGACTGCGCAAATGCTCTACACAGATGCTCAGGGCCATCTGATCGCCAGCGTGGCCAAAATGTGCTGGTGTCAGGATCAGAACATTGGGATCTGATATCAACGGCTCGATCACAGTCGTCCGCTTGATCCGCGACTTAGAGAGCAAAATAACCTGCCCATCGCACGCCGCAATTTTTGCCATTGAGGCCAACCAGATTGCAGATCCGTCGACGGTATTGAGATCTATGTCAGCATAAATCAGAACATCGCAGCCTTCAAAACCGGCCTGCGCAATCTGGTCCAGATAGGACACAGGTGAATTGAACTCATCAGCCTCTAGTAGCGATATTTTCTGGGCGTACTCATTCAAAAAGGTGCGGTCAGCACTAGATTTTGACAGCACATCAAGGCGTTCCTTGATCAAGGTCGCGACCTTTGCAGATTTACTGTCAACTGCGCTGAGGGCAAAGCTCGTATTATAGAAACGGCTCCCGCCAGCAGGTAGCGCATACTCGATCAGTTCGCGTGCAGAAGCTTCTCTGTCGAGAGCAACCAAATTTTGCACTGCTGAGCAGATATTGACAGCCCTATCTTCAATGATACCCATCGTGGTTAATATTCTCGCTCAACAGATTTTCAAAATATAACAGCTCTACATCGTTGTTTCTAGTAGGCATGCCAATCGTGTTAAAGAGCCAACCCTAGAAATCAGATACAATTACGGTGGCGCAGCAGCGGCCTGCCAGATTGACCCTTGATGGACTGGCGTAAAACCCTTAGGTATCCGCTCTACTCGAATACGCAACAAAGCGCTCTGAAAACAGCCCACAGCCTGCACCGAGCGACCTAACCATACACCCGCTGGATACCAAACCACATGACCAACTCCGTGACGCGCACGACCTCTCAAACCAATGTGCAAAATTACGATTTTGACACACTGGCACCTGTTGCTCGACCTTCTTTGTTCTGGCGGCTGCGCCATCTCGCAGAGTCCAAATCGCTTGAATTCACTCCCTTTGTGTTCTGGCTTACCGAAACATTACGCCCACAAATTACAGTCACACTCGGCGTCGCAGATCCAGTCCCTCATTTTGCAGTATGTCAGGGGTACGACAAACTGAGTCTGGATGGCATGTGTTTTGGCCATGAACCTCTAAATGACGCAGGTCCAGCACCGGATCTCAGCAAAATTGAGACGCAGAACGCCATGGAGTATGGTGATTTTGCAATCCTTACATCTGGTCCTAATGAAGCTGTGACAGATGTTCTTGGTAATGCCGAGATTGATTTATTGATCATAAACGTCGCCCTCACCGATAGCCTTCGGACCACACTAGAACAGATCTGGATATCAAAAATGTCCGATCGGGGAGCCATTCTCTTTGTTGGAGGCGGCACCGGGATCACCGATTTTTCGCGCCAACTAACGCAAGGTGAAGGGTATTTTGTTCTTGATGCAACCAAGAGCGTCGTTATGGCGCTCTGCGGCAATAAGGCCCCGGAGCAGTTGAACCGCCTGTGTCAAATGAAGGTTGGCCAGCGCGGTTACAGCACTGTGCGCACTGTCTTCATGCGCATGGGCGAAATTGCACGCAGCACTCTCAACCTGCAAAATGCAATCGGTTCCCAGACCACCGAGCACACCCAAACCAGTGTTGCGACACAAACGGAACAGTTAGAAAAACTCCAAAACAAACTGGATGCGCGCTTTGAAGATATCACTCTTCTCGGAGCAAAATTGGCCCAGATGGAAACCGAAAAGAAAGAGCATGCACAAGAGGCCCAAAAGAAATTGGCAGAACTTGAAGAGCGATGCACAAAGCTGGTGAAAGAGCGGGATTCTTTGAAAAAAGAATGCGAACGCATCACGGAAAAAGCGAAAACCAACCTGCTTGGCGCCCAGCACCGATTAAAAACACTTCAAGACAAAAGTGACGCGAAGCTCAGCGCAGTGACAAAAGAGCGCGATAAATATAAAGCCCAGGAAAAGGCCGTCACAAGACGTCTCGAAGAGGCGTCTGCGACAAATGACACCGAACTTGCCATTATGGGCGAAGAAATTGGCGCGCTGCGCGCTCAGAACAGCAGCCTTCAGAGCCAGAACGAAGCCATAAGCACGCAGCGTCAGTCTGAGATTGCCGAGCTGGGGAACCTACTGCAACAAAAAGAGCAGGCATCAAATGAGCTTGCCCGCACACTCAATGTCACACAGGCGCATCAGAATTTGATCAACAAACTCAAACGCGCCCACGATAACCTGAACAAAGCACTGAGCAACCGTTTGGCCGTGCGTAGTTACAAAGCAGCGCGCACAAAACTACTCTCTGACAACGAACTCGTTGCTGCTTCCAATTTATTTGATGCCGAGTGGTACAAAGCAACCTACCCTGACATCGCAGATCAGGATCCATTGAGACACTTTGTGCAGAACGGTCTTTATGAGCTACGCAATCCCAGCCCCCATTTTGACAGCCTGAAATATCATTTGGCCAATCCGGATGTGACAGAAAACGGGGCACCGGCCCTTCTACACTATATCCAATTTGGCAAAGCTGAAGGGCGCGCAGCGCATCCTGTCGAATAAAGGTGCCAAAATGCAGGCGGCAATACCCCTGAAGTTTTCGGATTTTGACGCCGACTGGTATCTGCTCTCGAATGCGGATGTGCAGGCCTCAGGTATGCACCCCTGGGAGCATTACCGAACGATTGGCGGCAAAGAGGGCCGCCTTGGTGCCCCAGTGCAGGCTCTTAAACTCGATCACATGCTCTGGCGTGGCTTCTCGGAAATTGCTTTACCGGCACTCCATAACCTTATCGCCATAGGTCCCGCACATGAAACCGCCGTGGCCGGATGGGTTCTTGCGCGCTGGCTCTATGGTAGGTGCGCCCCAGAAGACGCCTATAATGCGATAGAGATATTTCACGATCACCCAGAGGGACAGCAGATCATCTCTCACCCTGGTCCAGCGCTGTTGGCTATTCACCTCAGCCTTATCACAGGCAGAGTCGAGCGCGCAGCATATCATTTGAAAAATGCGCGCGATCAGCACCCTGCTCATGCTGATCTTGATCTCGCCACACTATGCCTGGCACGTGCCAAAGGCGGCGATCATACAACGTTGGAAGCGCATTTAGCGGCTCTATACAAGGAAACTGCCCTGTCCACCGTTGCTCTATCGGATAGCAAGGAATCTCTGTTTGACCGCCTCACTTCACATGCCACGCCGCCCGCCCCCGACGGCCCCCTGATCAGCGTGATCATGCCCGTATTTAACGGTGCGGCGGGTATTGATCATGCTCTTGACGGGCTGTGCGCACAAAGCTGGAAAAACCTGGAAATCATCATCGTTGATGATGGCTCCACGGATGATACGGTAAAAATCGTCGTTAATAGAGCCGCATCAGACCCCCGCATCCGTGTCATCGAGACAGGTCAAAATCAGGGCGCCTACCCTGCCCGCAATGCCGGGATGGCGGCGGCCACGGGTGATTTCATAACCGTGCATGATGCCGATGACTGGTCCCACCCACAAAAGCTCGAGGCCCAGATCACCCCCCTGCTTGACGATGACAGCCTTATGGGCAGCCTGTCCCATTGGGTCCGTGTCTCCGAGGGTATCGATATGAGCGCGTGGCGCATTGATCACGGCTGGGTCCACCGCAATGTGTCCTCTCTCATGATCCGCAGTTCGGTGCGCGACACTTTGGGATATTGGGACCGCACCCGTGCCAACGCCGATACAGAATATTACTACCGCATCATGCGCGCATTCGGCCCTGCCAGCCTGCACGAAGTACATCCCGGGCTGCCGCTTGCTTTCGGCCGGACCAGTACCAGATCCCTCACAGGGCAAACCGCCACACATTTGCGCACCCAGTTTCACGGGCTGCGGCGCAATTATATGAATGCCGCATTCAACTGGCACCGGCAGGCTGCAACACCCGACGACCTGTACATGCCCGAAAAACCGGATCAGCGCCCGTTCCGCATCCCCGCCCAGATTGGCGTCGGGGACCTAGACGGTCCTGAAACAGCTTATGATATTCTGACGCGCAGCGATCTGTTTGATCCGCACTGGTACTGGCTGGCCCATGCGGATGTCTTGACAGCCGATATTGATCCCGTCCGGCACTATCTGGAGGGAGGTGCTGCCGAGGATCGCGATACAGGTCCGCATTTTGCTACCGGTGCCTACAAGATCGCACACAACCTCCCCGACGAAACTGTCCCCCTCCAACATTGGCACGAGACGGGGGCTGATGCTGGCCATGACCCTCTCCCTCGGTTCGACGGTGCCCTCAAGGACGCCCCGCCGGAGCAGCCGCGGGTCATGGTTTTTGGCCATGCCGCAGGGTCCACCCTGTTTGGCGCAGAACGCAGCCTGATTGATGTCATTACCCGTATGGTCAAGCGCGGTCTGGTACCTGTGGTTGTGCTGCCCTCCCTGCGCAACCGCGACTATCTCGCCCGCCTGCAGCCGATAACGGCCTATGTTCAGGTGCTGCCCCAATTGCCGTTCAACGGATGGCGTCTACCCGATCCCGAAACCGTGTCACGGGTGCGCGCGCTCATCCGTGGCATCGCCCCGCAACAAATCCATGTGAATACGCTGGTGCAAGATATCCCGCTTGTCGCCGCGCGGGCCGAAGGGGTCGAAAGCATTTTACACATCCGCGAGATGCCCCATGAGGATGCCGCACTCTGCCGCACCCTGTCCATCACACCAGAACGGCTGCGCACTCAAATACTGGAGCAGGCCGACCGCTTTGTCGTGAACTCTCCCATTTTGGCGCAATGGCTGGATGCGCCCGATCGCACTCAAATCCGCCCCAATTCAGTCAATACCGATCTATTCTATCTAGCTCACCATCCGGGAAACACCCTGAATGTGGCTCTCATAAGCAGTAATATCCTCAAAAAGGGCATTGCCGACTTCATAAAAATCGCCCATGAGGTCAAACAATCCGGACGGCCTATTCGCTTTTTGCTCATCGGGCCGCCAACCCGTGATCTGCACCTGCTGCGCCCCTGGCCCGACAACATCGAATTTCGCGGCTACAGCGCATCGCCCGTCGAGGCGATTGCGCAGGCCGACATCGTGTTAAGCCTATCGCATTTCACGGAATCATTTGGCCGCACCGTGATGGAGGCAATGGCCGCAGCCCGCGCTGTCATCACAT
The DNA here is from genome assembly GCF_000622405.1 of Sulfitobacter donghicola DSW-25 = KCTC 12864 = JCM 14565. Lineage (NCBI taxonomy): Bacteria > Pseudomonadati > Pseudomonadota > Alphaproteobacteria > Rhodobacterales > Roseobacteraceae > Sulfitobacter > Sulfitobacter donghicola. The sequence goes on along the minus strand of NZ_JASF01000001.1, from coordinate 59,774 downwards.
ATGACCGCGGCACACCTGCTGTATTGGTCAAATCGGGCGAAACCGGCTTTGTTGTGCCTGCAGATGATACAGGCAGTGTGGTCCGTGCCATCCTCGCCCTAGAGGCCTCACGAGGACAGATGATCGCCATGGGCCGCGCAGGCCAAAGGCGCGCACGTGAGTTACAACGGCTGGGCCAGACAGACACTTAAACATTGGGTGCGTCAGCATTATTAGAGGTGGTCGCGGAAATTCGGACCAGTTGTTAAGGTGGATTGGACCTGTCGCGTTTTAGTGCCGCCCCAAGTGCTCGTTTAAGCCACTTTCCTTTCGAAAGCGACGGGGCTTTTCCAGCCTAAGGCTGAATGCCTTCGGCGCGGATTGTAGAAGCCGTTTATGTAGTTGAAGATTGCCATCTCTGCTGCCCGTCGCGTTGGCCAAGGCTGGCGCCAGATCAGCTCAGCCTTGATTGTTTTGCAGAATGTCTCGGCAGCTGCGTTGAAGCTCCTGTATTCGTCAAGCGGTGATTTGAGTTGTTTTCGGCACACAGAGCTGGCTGTAGATTTCGCGGACGATGTAGCGTTTTAGGCATCTAATGATCTCGCTTTTGCTCTTCCCGTCTTTCGTGCGTTTCTTGACATAGGCTAGGGTTAGTTCGTGGCTTCGCATTCTGACGATGGCGACACGATAGAGTGCTGCGTTGGCCTGTCGATTACCGCCTCGGTTCAGCCGGAAACGGTGTGTTTTGCCACTCGATGCCGGAATTGGACAAACACCGCAGAGTTTTGCAAATGCTGCCTCTGAACGAATGCGGGTGGGATCGTCGCCAACGAGGATCAACATCTCAGCGATTGTCAGTGTCGCTATCCCATGCGACGCCATCAAATCTGGTGCGCGTTCGGTGACAAGGCGTTCCAGTTCCTTGATGTGTGCAAGAACAACCATGTCGGTCCGCTGCCTTTGGCTGGCCGGGCGGCTGCGAAACGCGCGCAGGCCACGTTCGCTGACCTGGCAAAGGCGGTTGGTCGGGAATTCGCAGCCATGCTCTTCCCCTCTCATCTAAACTTCGTTTCGACTGCCGGGCAATGGATGAACCGGAACCTCATGGTTTTTGGCTCGCGAAGAAGGCGTCGCCATTGTTGCTCGAACCAATGGCGCAATCAATGACGACCCTTTTCTAGAATATCCTTCTCCTCCTTGAAAATAAGGTTCTCCCGTCAAAGTCGCTCGTTTTCACGGGCGAGGTCCAGATCCTTGTCCGACACAACGTCGGTGTCACGATGCGCGGTCACCCACTGGTTCAGCGTCGAAAGCCCAACCCCTAAATCAGATGCAATCTATTTGCGTGTCAGCCCGCTGGTCAGTGCGGTCCGCACTGCATCAGCGCGAAACTCGTCCGTTCGTTTCGTTCCCATAGTTCGTCTCCTTTGCTGCAATAAATGCTATCAAAGGAGCGGCATCAAACCGTGACAGGTCCAACCTTGTCAGAGTATGCATTAAAGTATCAGACGTCTTCCCACGTCACCACAATGGTATCGAGGGCAACATTGTCGGTGTAATAGACAAATCCACCCCCCTTGGTGCGCGTGTCTACACCCACCCAATAGGGAGTAATAATGATATTGAGCGTGTCACCCCGATCTCAGAAAGGATATATGTGCTCAGCCCCCCCCCAAATGGTGGTCCCGTCCTCGAAAATAGAAGTGATGTCGATGGCTTAAAACCCGTCATCATCGCGAAACAAGGTATAGCTACCTTTTGGTAAAAAAAATTATTTATCAATGCTTTAAAAGGCATACAATATTCCTTTTTTCGCTAACTAGTCGTACATTTATACGCGGCACTCACAGACCGGTCAAAACCCAAATCATCATACCGTATTTTTATCGTCTTGTCTTCCCTGACCTTGTGCTTGCGGATCACAATTTCAGGGGCTGCACTGGATCTTACACCATTAGATCAAACACATCGCCACCGATTTGCAGGTTGATTTCGTCTTGGCCCATGCCGTCCACCAGTGCCCAGACAATCTGGCCCGTGGGGCGGAAGATGATGAACGCATCCGCCACATCCGCATCGCCTGCACCGGGAGTGAAGGCCTCGTTGATCTGGAACTGGGTGCGGGTCGCACTGACATTCCCCAGCACCAGCAGGTCCCCCTCGGCGCTGTTATAATCCTGTATCCAGTCCGCACCGTGGCTGGCGATCCCGAGGTGGAAGAAATCATCCGCGCCGGTCCCCCCGTTCATCCGGTCAAAGCCGAAACCGCCATTGATGAAATCATCGCCATCACCGCCGAACAGCTGGTCCCCCAGCGCCGCACCGCTCATGGTGTCATCGCCCGCGCCACCGATCAGCGTATCAGCACCAAACCCGCCGGCAAGCTGGTCGTTGCCCGCATCGCCGCGCAGCTCGTCGTTACCATAACCGCCATCGATAGTGTCATCGCCGTCGCCGCCAAAGACTACATCGCGCAGATCAGCGTCAGAAGCGCCGCCCGTGATCTCGTCATTGCCGTCGCCACCGATCAGTGTATCGGCCCCAACACCCCCGTCAACATAGTCGTGGTTATAGCCACCCTCCAAAAGGTCATTGCCCGCACCGCCATACATCTCGTCATTGCCATCGCCACCAAACAACTGGTCGTTTCCATTGTTGCCACTCAAGGTGTCATTGCTAAGACCGCCCTGAAGGATATCATTGCCGTTGCGCCCCCCCCAACCAGTCACGCGCATCAGTCCCTGTCAGCACATCATTGGCCGCTGCGCCGTTCTGCTTGGGCGTGGGCGCGCCAAACAAATCCAGTGTACTGCGGATAGTGAGCGAACCGCCAAAGATACGGGTGTCGAACCAGATTTCCTCAACGTCCTCCATCTCAACAACAGCATCAAAGCCATCATAAACGATCCGCCCCTGCGCGCCCGACAGCGCGCTCAGATCATAATAGTCGGTGATCAAAACCTTGTCAGAAGCCCCGGCGCCCCCGTTAATGAGGTGGGTGCCCGTGTCGGCAACAAACCTGTCATTCTCGCCACCACCCAACAAGATATTGCGTCCACCGTCTGCCAACAGGATGTCATTGCCCGCACCGCCGTCCAGCACATCATCCAGATGTGACCCCAGCAGGATATCATCCTCGTCTGTACCAGTAATTTGCATCGTGGCCGTATCCGCATCCCACACCGCCTCCAACGATTGCAATGGCGCTCCATACAGCAGCTCCATCGCCTCACGGTCGACTGTGCCAAGCTGCGTTTCGCTCCTCGTGCGGTTATAGGGCATAATAGTGTAGCCACTGTTGTCGTGACCCGGCTGAATGATCGGCTCCTCGTCAAACGGGTGGCTCAGGCCGAGCGCGTGACCAATCTCGTGCTGCAAAACGCGGTAGCCATCGACACCCGGTGCGATTGTTGAGGCCCGCCAAAAATAATCGTCGCGGTCCAGAAAAATGTCACCGCCAATGCCGTCGTGAAAGGTCACATACTCAGAGATGCCGTTGCGCGATTGACTGTAGGTTTCGGGATAATACGCAAAGCCAGCGATCGAAAATCCGTCGTCGGTGAACTGCCCTTCCATGTCAAGAAATCCAAAGGTGATATCGCCACCCGCATCCGCTGGCACCTCTACAAAGGTAATGCCCGATGTGGCGGCCCATGCATCAAGAGCCGTGCGCGCATGGACGGCATGCGCTGCCGAAAACCCGTCAAAACCGTTTTGCGCACCCGAAAAATTATCATAGGGAGCAGCCTGCGTGGGAAACGAATAGCTGACCACCACAGGTGTCCCGAGACTTACCTCGAAATTCCAGCGCTCTTCTGCCTCCCTCCCTGTGAGGGAATAGACATCATTGCTGGCAACCAGATCGCCGTTACGCTCGAAGAAATCCATGTAAAACCCCTTTTTTGGGCACCATAGCCTCTATGCATGCCACATTCGGCGCACCCAAGAACACCCACACAAGTGAAGGCATCTTATGAAAAATGATCGCGGCAGGGCAATAACAGCACGGTGTTTTTGTATGTATTCAAGGCGGTGTCACATCAACCCACCAGATCATAAAGCTGACCGTCAATTTGGATATTGATGCTGTCTTGTCCCATGCCGTCGACAAGCGCCCACATGATTTGGCCAGTGGGACGGTAGATAACAAATGCCTCTGATACGTCATCTGCGCCCGACCCTTCGGTCACAGCCTCGTTGATCTGGAACTGGGCGCCGGTCGCATCTTCATTCCCGAAGACCAGCACATCGCCTTGCGCGGCATCATAATCCTGTATCCAGTCAGACCCATGGTTGGCGATGCCGATGTGGAAAAACTCGTCTGCACCATTACCACCATTCACCAAATCAGAGCCAAAACCGCCATTTATGAAATCATCACCGCCAGAGCCGAACAGCAGATCCCCAAAAGCAGAACCGGTGAGCTGGTCGTCTCCTTCTCCGCCAATGACCGTATCGGCACCAAAACTGCCTGCAATGGTATCATTGCCGCCGTCGCCGCGCAGGGCGTCATTGCCGTACCCTCCCTCGATACTGTCATTGCCCGCACCACCAAAGATGACATCGCGCAAATCTTGCGCCGTCTCGCCGCCGTACAGCACATCCGCACCATCACCGCCATTGATCGTGTCCGCACCATCACCACCCATCACAGTGTCGTCCCCACCACCTGCCAGCAGCCTATCTATAAAATCACTCCCTGTGATGAGTTCGCTTGCATCGGTGCCAAGGGTCAAGGGCGCCTTTGTGTCCATCTCGCGGCCAAACCAGACGTGATAGGCACGGCCCCCAAAAAATCCGCCACCACTCCCGCTCAGCTCCACACCAACGCCGATCGCGTTCCAGTCGGTATCTGCCCAAATCCCCTGGTTCAGGATCACTTCGTTGTGCCCGGACGACGTTTGCCATCCGGCCAATGCATCCTCTATGCTGCGATATCCCGCTGCCGAAATCTCAAAGCCAAAGCCGGGGTAATCGGTGCCCAGTCTCTCGGGCGCTTCCCACATGATTTCAGGCGCGCGGTGATCACCATAATAGAATGCATCCGACCAACTGTGCAGGTTAGCGCCCTCTGGCAGGGTAACACCCTCGGCCCAGATATTCTCGGTTGTGTCCAGTGTATGGCGCCCTGCCACCAGCGTCAGATCAAATGACAGCGGGATTTCGGACAGTCCGTTTTCGGTACGGTAATCCATGATCATCTGGTACAACTGCAGCTCTTCCAGACTTAGCGTGTCCTGAGAGGTGGGAGCATAAATATCAACTGTCATAGTGCTATCCTGAATCAATGCTAAAAGAGACCTATCCACAGATATGTCCATATGTTCGGTCAAAGCGTATTAAGTCAAAAAGATTTACATTTGATGAGAAGGGGCAGTCTGCTAACAGGCAGGAACCCGCCAATATGCGGGGCCCAAAGCGGCGGTTTCACCCCAACAAATCGAAAGTATCCCCCCCGATGCGAAGATTGATCTGGTCCTGCTCCATCCCATCAATCAGCGCCCAGACGATCTGGCCTGTCGGGCGATAGATCACAAAGGCTTCGGCCACATCATCTGCGCCTGCGTTGGGGGTAAATGCCTCGTTGATCTGGAACTGCTCGCGCGTGGCATTGCGATTGCCGAACACCAGCACATCGCCCTCGGCCGATCCATAATCCTGAATGAAATCCGTTCCATGACCATCCACACCCAAGTGATAGAACACATCCGCGCCAGCACCCCCGTTGGTCTGATCAAACCCGAAACCGCCGTTGATGAAATCATCCCCGTCACCGCCGAACAATAGATCGCCAAAAGCAGACCCCGTCACAGTGTCATTGCCGGTTCCACCAATCATCGTATCGGCCCCAAAGCCGCCTGCAATCACGTCATTGCCCGCATCCCCGCGCAGCGCGTCGTTACCGTGCCCACCATCGATGATATCATCGCCCTCACCGCCAAAGATGTTGTCGCGCAGATCAGCGTCAGTGGCCCCACCGTACAGCACGTCATTGCCATTGCCGCCGATGATGACATCCGTACCGTCACCGCCATACAGCGTGTCCGCACCCTCCAGACCCGACAGGCGGTCGTTCCCTGTACCGCCCAGCAAGATATCTGCGTCCGCTGCACCTGTCAGGATATCGTTGCCGCCAAAACCGGCGATGAGTACGGGGCCGCTGCCATCAGCCGTGATGGTGTCAACCTCAGTGCTTCCCGTGTCGAAATACGCCATTTCACGACCGTTCACAAACAGTGCGGTGTCTTCCTGAAGCGTATCACCCTCCGCAAAGGGGCCTGTAAGGGTTAGAAATGTCTCACCCTGCGGGCCAGAAAGGACAATATCCTCCAATGAGATACCGTCTTCGTCGTAAAACTCACCAAAAGCCAAGATCGATGTCACAATGCCAAAGCTGGCCAATCCACCACCCAGACCCTCTTCAAAGCTGCCGTTGAACGTGACGTCCAAATCTTGCGGGATCGCAACATTCACAGCCTTTGCACCCAGATCAATGTCAAAGGCGACCTCACCACCATCAGACAACCGGAACGACGAGATGTCATAGCGGGCAATGATGGCCTCATACTCCGTCTGCTCATCTTCGGAGACGAATTCAAACTCATCCCCAAACTCGCCGACGGCATCCAGCAGGTCCAGCACATCCGCGAACACGGTTGGAAAGTTACCCTGCACCTCAAGCTGCCGGTCGCCAACCGTCGCGGTCAACATGCGTGACGTGAGGCCAAGGGTAAGGGTCTCCGATCCATCGCCGCGTATCTCAATGCTCTGCAATGTCCCCAGCGAGGTCCCGTTTGCCAAAGCCTCAGCAAAATCCTCGAACGAGGAGGTAGGCGCAAACCCGAACCCGCGAAATTCAACGGATGAATTACCCTGACCGCCAAAAATGCGCGTGCTGGTCACGGATGTTGTATCGGGCTCATCCAGATCAAACCCATTAAGGCCGCCAAAATCGTCCAATGTTAGCTCTTCAAAGGCGCCCAGCGGGTCAATCGACGCGCGATCCATAAAGTTAATGAACGCTTGGGTGATATCGATACGGGCCATGGGATGTCCTTGAACTAGGGAAAACAGGGGTGTGTACGAGACGTTTCATACGCTGGTTCTCGTCTGGGTTACAGAATCAATTATGCGTCAAAAAAGCCCCCGCAGGATCTCTCCTGCGGGGGCTTTAATTTTACAGTGTGCTGGTCAAGTGTCAGCCCATCAGGTCAAAGACATCACCCTGGACTTGCAGATTTATGCTGTCCTGGGCAGCGCCGTCTATCAGCGCCCACATGATCTGTTTGGTCGGGATGTAGATGACAAACGCTTCGTCTACGCCGTCGCTGCCCGCATTGGCTGTGTTGGCATAGTTGATCTGGAACTGGTCTGCAGTCGCACCTGCAATACCTGTCACCAGAACGTCACCCTCAGATGCGTCATAGTCCTGAATGAAGTCAGTACCGTGACCCTCAACACCAAGGTGGAAGAACTCATCCGCGCCGGAACCGCCATTTGTGCGGTCAAAGCCGAAGCCACCGTTGATGAAGTCGTTACCATCCGCACCAAAGAGCAAGTCACCAAAGCCCGAGCCGGTGATGCTATCATTGCCAGAACCGCCAAACACGGTATCTGCCCCAAAGCCACCCTCGACCAGATCGTCGCCCGCGTCACCGCGCACCTCGTCATTGCCGTAACCACCGCGAATAGTGTCATTACCCTCACCACCAAAGATGTTGTCGCGCAGATCCTGCTGGGTCGAGCCGCCGATCAACAGATCGTCGCCTGCCCCCCCCAGGATATTATCGGTACCGTTGTCGCCGCGCAGTGTGTCATCACCGGCGAGACCGATCAGCGTATCATTGCCGCCACCACCTGCGATCTCGTCAGCCAGCGCAGTCCCTGTGAAGGAGTTGGCGCCGGCATCGCCTACCAACGTGACACCTGTGTCGGGTGTTTCGTCTTCATCCGTGACATTGACGGTGAAGATCTGGCTGGAGGTCAGCCCCCCCGCATCGCGCGCCTCAACCGTGACGAACTGGGTCGCCGATTGCTCAAAGTCGAACGGCGCTGTGGTTTGCAGCGTTGTCCCGTTGAGCGTGAAACCGGCACTCGACGAAGCGCCAAGCGAGAAGGTGAGCGCGTCGCCATCAGGATCAGAAGCCCCGACGGTACCAACAATCGTACCGGGTGCTGCATTTTCGACCACAGTGTTGGACGTCAGCGTCACAGCAGTGGGTGCTTCGTTCACATCTGTTACAGTCAGGGTGAATGTCGCGTCTGTGGTTGTGTTGCTGGCGCCCGTTGCGCGCACCGTGATAGATTGCGTTGCACCGCCCATCGCATCAGCATCCAGCGTACCGGCCGTCTGCAACGTGGTGCCGTTCAGCGTGAACAGACCGTTTGCATTATCCACCAACGAGAACGTCACCGCACCGCCTTCTGGGTTGTTCGCTGCTACATTGCCGATCGTTGTGCCAATAGCGCTGGCTTCACTGACCGTGGCATTGGACAGGGTCGGTGCGTCAGGCGCTTCAACAACGTTGGTCACATTCACCGTGAACGTCTGGCTGGATGTCGCCCCACTCGGGTCTGCGGCCTGAACGGTCACACTATGGCTTTGCGCAGTCTCGAAATCGAGCGTGCCGGCTGTGACCAGCAAATTACCACTCAAAGAAAAGCGCCCGCCTGCATCATTGGTCAGCGTATAGGTCAGAGCATCGCCATCCACATCAACAGCCGCCAAAGTACCGATCGTGGTACCCGATGCGACATTTTCAGCGGTTGTATTGTTGCTCAACGTGGCCTGTTCAGGGGCGACATTGATGTCGATCACACCAACCGGCTGGGCAAAGCTGCCATTTGCGCCGACGCGGACGTCCTTGACCAGCGTGGTGCCCGCGGATGTGCCATCCGTGACCCATAGTTCTGCGCCCGACGTGCCGTCATCCGCACCGAAATACATCAGCCCATCCGCCACGATCAGATCAGAAGGTGTCGAACTTCCGCCTCCCGGGTTGAGATCCTTGAACAGAACCGTGCCGCCTGTGGTGCCATCCGTCTGCCACAGCTCGATCCCGTTGGAACCGTCAAAGGCAACGAAATAGCCCTTGTCCTTGAAGATCACAATGTCATCACCGGTGGCATTGCTTGCCGGGCCAAAATAGCTGTCAGAGAAGGCCCCGCCGGGGTTAATGTTGCGCACCAGCGTCGTGCCGGCACCTGACCCGTCCGTTTTCCACAGCTCGATACCGTTGATGCCATCATTAGCGAAAAAGATCAGCTCGCCATTCAGCTCGTGCATCGTGCCTGGGAATGAATCACCTCCGCCGCTGTTAATATCTTTTACAAGGCTTGTACCGCCTTCGGTACCATCCGTGCGCCACAGCTCGGTGCCGTTGCTGCCGTCATCAGCCGCGAAATACAACGTACCGTTCAGCTCCTGCATGCCGTAAGCACTGCTGCCCAAGGCGCCGGGATTGATATCACGTACCAGCGTCGTACCCGTCGAGGTGCCATCGGTTTTATACAGCTCGGTCCCAAACGTGCCTGTTCCATCATCAGCGGTAAAGAACAGCTCACCGTTGAGGATATTGTTCGGGGCCATCGCAGGATTTGAACTGCCGGAGCCTATGTTGAGGTCGAGGATCCGCTGTGTTCCCGCTTCGGTCCCGTCAGAGCGATACAGCTCGTTGCCCGAGGTTCCGTCATCTGCTGCGAAAATCAGCGTGCCGCCCAAATCCACAAGGACATCAGGGTTACTGTTGGAACTACCTGATCTCAGATCCCGCAACAATGACACAGGGCCATCTTCGGTCGTTGTATACAACTCAATGCCGGTGTCGCTGCCAAAAGCCGTAAAATACAGCGTTTCTCCGATGACGAGCGAGCTGGAGAATGAACTGCTAAACGGGTTGGAGCTGTTGGGCCCGAATTCGATATCGGCAAACAGCGATGTGCCCGCAACCGTGCCATCAGATTTGAACAGCTCAAAGCCTGCATTGGTATCGGTCGCCGCAAAGAAAAGTGAATCGCCCAGCGTCTTGCTATAGAAAGACGGGAAAGACCCGTTTGGACCTGCGAACAGATCAATCAGCGTGGCATCAGTGCCATCTGCATTGGTAATCCACGCTTCGGTGCCTGTGCCACCATCATCGGCCGCAAAAAGAAGTACAGAACTCATGTTTATTCCTCCAAAGAATTATTGAAAATATTAGTGCGTAAAAAAAACCGCTTAAAATACAAGCGCCGTAAAAAACGGAAAGCCTCGGACTCATGCTTAATTTTTTAAATTATAAAGACCAAAATTGATATAAAATTTCATCAAGTGGTCGAAATTTTTTACCATCAAGAAAATTCCCCTAGGGAATGATGCCTTGTCGGCAGCAGGTTTTAGGCCGGTAAATCACAAATACTTCCTGTATATTCGCGTCCCCTGCACCGGGGGTCGTGGCAAAGTTGAGCTGAAACTGCGAAGCGTTGGCAGCACTGTTCCCAAACAACAGGCTATCCCCTTCCCGGTGGCTGAAATCCTGCACCCAGTCGGCCCCGTGATTGGGAACACCAAGGTGAAAAAATTCGTCCGCCCCCTCACCGCCATTCATCCTGTCAAATCCAAAGCCACCGTTGATGAAATCATCCCCGTCGCCACCAAACAGCAGATCCCCGAACGCAGCCCCCGTCAACGTGTCATTCCCGTCACCCCCAATGAGCGTATCCGCACCAAAACCGCCCGCGATCTGGTCATTGCCCGCATCCCCGCGCAGCGAGTCATTACCATATCCACCGTCGATAGTATCATTGCCGTCCCCGCCAAAAATTACGTCGCGCAGATCAGCAGATGTGGCACCCCCACGGATCAGGTCATTACCCGCGCCGCCATCGATTGTATCTGCGCCGTCAGACCCGTCGAGCGTGTCTTCTCCAAACCCGCCCAGCAAAACATCATTGCCACCAGCGTTATCTGTCGCGGCGCCCCCTGTCAGGCGGTCATTGCCCGCCCCGCCCTCAAGGGCGTCATCGCCTGCGGCGCCTCCCTCTAGAACATCACCGCCATTGCCACCGCTGATCTGCTGATCGACAGGTTCCACATTCACAACCACGCCATCGCGCATTTCATAAATCCACAGCCCCGGAACGCCGGACGGACCCAACCGCTCATCAAGGTCTCCAAGAACGTCATAGTCGTCGCGCGTCTCGATCAGTAGCGGATTCTGACCGCGCCCGAACAGACCCGCACGCGCACCCACATCCCCCTCACCGGTGCCAATAGTCCACCCAATCGTGTCGTAGCGGTACACGATATCGAAATCACCGCTGCCGCGGTCAAACAGTTGCCGCTGAAATGTGTTGGGGGCCTCCGCGTTGCGCCTGTAGACACCAACCGCATCCCACGTGATCGTCACCACATCACGGACCGCATCCACGTCCACCCAAACAACACCACTCTCGGAACCTTCACCATCCAGCCGCGTGTCCACACCCCCCCAAAAGGGCGCGATCATATCGCGGCTCAGCGTTCCATTGGAAGCCGTCGGATATGCAGATGTCCGTGCCCCGAATGTAACGCTCCCGTTCGTGTTGAGCCACAATTGGTCCGCCGCATATTCACGCCCTAAGTAATTTAATCCGTCTTCGAACACAGAAGCCAACGAAAGCTGCAAAGAGCCGTAAGCACTGCGCGTCATTTCCAGCTCGCCAAATCCGCGTGCACCGCCGAGGCCCGCCACCGCCCTGCCGTCTCCAGTGATCTCCATGAATATCTTCTGTGCGTTGCGCTTATTCGCCCCTTGTCATAGGGTAAAGGCCTTCCCAACTTGAAAGCCTGCCATGCCCGCTCCTGCCGTTGCCATCCTGCTTGCCACCTATAACGGCGCGGTCAATCTGGCCGAACAACTGGAAAGCTTTGCCAGACAGACCTATTCCCCTGCTCTTATTCTGGTGAGTGATGATGGCTCAACCGATGCTACACACACCATTCTGCGCGACTTTTCCGCCGCGCATCCCGCGCTGCCGTTCACAATGCTAAAGGGACCACAACAAGGGGCCGCCGCGAATTTTCTCAGCCTTCTTGCACGCTGCCCCTCCGACATCGACATGGCCTGTTTTTCCGATCAGGATGATGTCTGGCTGGAAACAAAAATCTCGCGTGCTGTGGCCGCTTTGACAGATCATGGTGACAGCGGTACCGCGCCCCTGCTCTATTGCGCGCGCACATGGGAATGTGATATGGATTTAAGCAACCGGCGTCTGTCCCGCCTGCCCCGAAAGCCGCCGGGATTTTGCAATGCACTGGTGCAGAATATTGCGGCCGGCAATACGATTATGCTCAACCGTGCAGCCCTTGGCATGGCGCGTGAGGCCGCAACATATACCAACGAAGTCGCGATGCATGACTGGTGGATTTACCAGCTGATGACAGGGGCGGGCGCGCAAACCATCTTTGATCCCGAACCGGTGCTGCTGTACCGCCAGCACGTTGGCAATCTGGTCGGTGCCAATCGCGGCGGGCTGGCCACCCTGCGCCGCCTGCGCCACCTGTTTACCGGTACATTTCGCACGTGGAACGACGTGAACATCGCCGCACTGGAGCAATCCTCGGACGTGCTCACTACGCAAAACCTCGAACTGCTGCGCCGTTTTTCGACAGGTCGGGCACAAGGGCCACAGGACCGCATGGCGATGCTGCGGGCCACAGGCGCCTACCGTCAGGGCACGCTGGGGCAGGCGTCACTCAGACTTGCGGCTGCATTAGGGCTTCTTTAAGCGCCTGCGCGGTGGTGAAAGCATTTCTGATGACCTGGCATTTTGCCATGATTTTGCTGTAAACTTGGCCTAAGCTCCTCAAAACCTATACCATCCAGAACACCGACCAGCGGAGCGCGCGCCATGTCTTCACCTTCTACCCTTATCCATCCTGTCCTGTTGGCAGGAGGGTCCGGCACACGGCTTTGGCCCCTGTCCCGCCAGTCCTACCCGAAACAATTCTCGAAACTGGTCGGAGACGAGAGCCTGTTTCAGGCCTCAGCACGCCGCTTTGCCAGTCCACAGTTCGCCGCACCCGTTGTCCTCACCGCCGAGGATTTCCGGTTCATCGTCACAGAACAACTCGCTGCGGTCCACCAGTCTCCACAAGCCATCGTAATCGAGCCACAGGGCCGCAATACAGCGCCCGCGATCCTTACGGCTGCCCTGATGCTGGCCACCCAAGACCCCGACGCGCTGATGCTGGTCGCGCCGTCGGATCACGTGCTACCAGATGAGGCCACCTTTCACGCAGCGCTTGAGGCCGCGCGCCCCCGTGCTCAGGCTGGAGATTTGGTCACCTTTGGCATCACCCCCACCAAGCCGGAAACGGGATATGGATATCTGGAACTACAGGCTGGCGCAGACCCCAAATCCGCCACGCCCCAGCCGCTGGCACGCTTTGTTGAAAAGCCCAACACAGCGCGCGCCACCGCGATGCTGGAGGCAGGTAATTTTCTGTGGAATGCTGGGATTTTCTTTTTCTCTGCCCGCGCCGTTATTGCCGCCTATGAAATCCATGCACCCGATTTGATAGCACCCGTGCGCGCCGCACTGACAGGTGCGCAGGCCGATCTGGGGTTTACCCGTCTGGCCGCAGCCCCTTGGTCCACGCTCCCCGAGATCTCCGTCGATTATGCGATTATGGAAAAGGCGGATAATCTAGTTGTCATGCCGTATGCCGCAGGCTGGTCCGATCTGGGCGGATGGGATGCCGTCTGGGCCGAGGAAGGGCCCGATGCGACAGGCACCGCCTGCACCGGCAGCGCCCATGCGATTGACTGTACCGATACTTTGTTGCGCTCCGATACCGATGGGTTGCATCTCGTCGGGATCGGCCTTGAAGACATCGTTGTGGTTGCCATGGCAGATGCCGTACTGGTGGCACGCAAATCCCAAAGCCAGCGCGTCAAAGAAGCGGTTGCCCTGCTCAAATCCAAAGACATCAAACAGGCCACACAACTCCCGCGCGATCACCGCCCCTGGGGCTGGTTCGAGAGTCTGGTGGTCGGTTCGCGGTTTCAGGTCAAACGTATCGTGGTCAAGCCCGGTGCAGCGCTTAGCCTGCAAAGCCATCACCACCGCTCCGAACACTGGATCGTGGTTGAGGGGACGGCAAGGGTCACCGTTGAAGGCAACGTGCAGCTGATCTCGGAAAACCAGTCCGTCTATATCCCGCTGGGGGCGACCCACCGCATGGAAAACCCCGGCAAGCTGCCCATGGTCCTGATCGAAGTGCAAACCGGGAGCTATCTAGGAGAGGATGACATCATCCGCTACGAGGATGTCTATGCCCGCTCCTAAGCGGAATGGTTTTCATTGCAGCGCCGTGGCAGTATGATCAAACCGACACGATTTTCCTTCAGGAGCCCGCATGCTTGACGTAAAGCCCACCAAACTACCCGGCGTGATGATCATCACGCCCGCCCGCCACGGCGACCACCGCGGCTTTTTTTCCGAAAGCTGGAATGTCAGCGCCATGCTGGATGCTGGTCTGGATATTGATTTTGTTCAGGACAACCATTCATTCTCCGCCGCTGCCGGCACGGTGCGCGGCTTGCATTTTCAATCCCCACCCCACGCACAGGGTAAACTGGTACGCTGCGGGCGCGGGGTTTTGTTCGACGTGGCCGTCGACATTCGCACGGGCTCGCCCACCTTTGGCCAGTGGGTCGGAGAAGAGCTGAGCTTTGAGAATGGTCGCCAGCTGTGGATCCCTGCGGGGTTCCTGCACGGCTTTATAACGCGCGAACCCGATACCGAAATCACCTATAAATGCACCGATCACTACGCCCCCCACTGTGACGGCGCGGTCCGCTTTGACGATCCCGACATTGGCATCGATTGGGGTCTGTCCTCGGACAAAGCTGTATTGTCTCCAAAGGACACAGCCGCCCCCCTGCTCAAGGATTTCCAATCGCCCTTCACCTATGAGGCCGCATCATGAAACTGATCGTTACGGGTGGTGCAGGCTTCATCGGCTCGGCCGTGGTAAGGCTCGCTATTGCGCGCGGCCACGAGGTCGTCAACATTGACAAACTGACCTATGCCGCCTGCTTGGACAACGTGGCCGAGGCCGCAAACAGTCCCAATTATTATTTTGTAGAGGCTGATATCTGCGATGCAGAAGCCATGGCAGATGCGTTTAAAACCCACAGCCCCGATGCCATCATGCACCTTGCCGCCGAAAGCCATGTGGACCGCTCGATCGACGGACCTGGCGCGTTCATCGAGACGAATGTGATCGGGACATACACGCTCCTGCAGGCCGCGCGCAGCTACTGGGAAGGCCTCGGCAAACCCGATTCCTTCCGCTTTCACCACATCTCTACGGATGAGGTCTTCGGCAGCCTTGGCCCCACAGGCCAGTTCACCGAAGACACGCCCTATGATCCGCGCTCTCCCTATTCGGCATCAAAGGCGTCGTCAGACCATCTAGTGCGCGCGTGGCACGAGACATACGGGCTACCTGTCGTACTGACCAACTGCTCTAACAACTATGGCCCCTACCACTTCCCCGAAAAGCTGGTGCCGGTTGTCATTCTCAATGCGCTGGCGGGCAAACCCCTCCCGATCTACGGCAAAGGCGACAATGTACGCGACTGGCTCTATGTCGAGGATCATGCCGACGCCCTGCTCAAGGTACTGGCCGAGGGCACCGTGGGCCGCAGCTATAACATCGGCGGCGAGAACGAGCGTACCAATCTGGAACTGGTCACCACCTTGTGCGCCATCCTTGATGATTTGCGCCCTGCCGCAGCACCTTATGCCCAACAGATCACCTATGTCACCGACCGTCCCGGCCATGACGCACGCTATGCCATTGACCCTACCCGCATGAACGAGGAACTGGACTGGCGCCCGTCTGTGACTGTTGAAGAAGGTCTCAAACGCACGGTGCAATGGTACCTTGATAACGAGGATTGGTGGCGCGCGCTGCAAAACCGCGACGGCGTGGGCACGCGCTTGGGAACAGGCTCTAATAAGGACTAATCGATGCGTATTCTTATCTTTGGTAAAACCGGTCAGGTTGCGACCGAGCTACAATTGCAGGCTGATGTTGTGGCCCTTGGCCGCGACAGCGCAGACCTGTCTGATCCGGCGGCCTGTGCCGCTGTGATTGCCGCGTCGGATTGCGATGTGGTGATCAACGCAGCCGCCTATACCGCCGTGGACCGCGCCGAGCAAGAAGAAGCGGTTGCCCACGTTATCAACGGCGACGCCCCCACCGCGATGGCCCACGCCTGTGCGGCGCGCGGCACCCCGTTCATCCATATCTCGACCGATTATGTATTTGCAGGCACCGGCACCGATCCGTGGCGTGTATCTGACCCTGTTGCACCGCAAAACGCCTATGGTCGCACCAAACTGGCAGGCGAAGAAGGCGTGCGCGCTGCGGGTGGGCAATCTGCCATTCTGCGTACCTCATGGGTATTTTCTGCGCATGGCAACAATTTTGTCAAAACCATGCTGCGCCTGTCGCAGACCCGCGATGCGCTGAGCGTGGTGGCCGACCAGATCGGCGGTCCGACCCCTGCGGCAGACATCGCAAAGGCCGCTCTGAGCATGGCGCAACAGATGCTATCAGATCCTAACAAAGGCGGCACGCATCATTTCGGCGGAACACCCGCCGTCTCATGGGCCGATTTCGCCACGGAAATTTTCACACAGGCAAACCGCGCCGTAACTGTCAGCGGCATTCCCACTGCCGACTACCCGACCCCCGCCTGCCGTCCGCTGAATTCACGCATGGATGGCACTACATTAGAGACTGATTTCAACATCGCACAGCCCGACTGGAAAACAGGCCTAGGCTGCGTCCTCAAGACATTGGAGCATACCATATGAAGCGCAAAGGCATTATCCTCGCAGGTGGCTCTGGCACACGGCTGTATCCGATCACCCTTGGCATCTCGAAACAACTGCTGCCGATCTATGACAAACCGATGATTTATTATCCCCTGTCAGTGCTGATGCTGGGCGGCATCAGCGAAGTCGCCATCATCACCACCCCGGAGGATCAAAGCCAGTTCGAGCGCCTGCTGGGGAACGGCAGCCAGTGGGGCATGGAATTCACCTATATCATACAACCAAGTCCCGACGGGCTTGCGCAAGCCTATATTCTGGCAAAAGATTTCCTTGCCGGTGCGCCCTCTGCGCTGGTGTTGGGAGACAATATTTTCTTTGGTCACGGCCTGCCAGAAATCCTTGCACAGGCAGATGCCAAACAGACAGGCGGCACCGTGTTTGGCTATCGTGTAGCAGACCCTGAACGCTACGGCGTGGTCGACTTTGATGACGAAGGGCGCGCAATCTCGATCATTGAAAAGCCCGAAGTCCCGCCCTCGAATTTCGCCGTCACAGGCCTCTATTTCCTCGATGGTGACGCACCTGAGCGCGCGGCACAGGTACAGCCCTCCCCGCGCGGCGAGCTGGAAATCACCACCCTGCTGGAGATGTATCTGGACGAGGGGTTGCTGTCGGTCGAACGGATGGGCCGCGGCTATGCCTGGCTTGATACCGGCACCCACGGCTCACTGCTGGATGCAGGCAATTTCGTACGCACCCTCGAGCGCCGCCAAGGTCTGCAAACCGGCAGCCCCGACGAGATCGCTTATGGCCAAGGCTGGATCAGCGACGAAGCGTTGCACGCCCGCGCAAAGCGCTATGCCAAGAATGATTATGGCACGTATCTTGAGGGCTTAATCGGCGAAAGAAACTGAAATTCAGTCGACCATTTCATCGATGATACGACCCTTTCGCACAGGCACCCTTTGAAAGCTCTCTGATGCATCCAAGCGATTTTTTTTGTTTTACCTCCGACAGCACGCTGCCGCTTCGGTTCTTCCGCGGCTATGCGTTTTGCGACACCGATTTGGTGATCGGGAATGGCGGATTAGACCAATATCACCGCGACGTGCCGTTCCACGAGGACGGACGTTATTTTATGCTTAAAAAAACAGGACCGCGTTTCGTAGGTGGTGCGGACTATAAAGGTAACATGAAGATGTTTACCTACAAAAGTGATGAGGGTTGGGCTTTTTCAAATTCCTTTGCACTGCTTGTGGACAAGGTAAAAGAGCGTGGCTGGAGCATAGCAGTCAGACCTGAACACTTTGCAACATGGAATTTGAAAGGTGCGTTTTGGCAACAACTCTGGTCTTTTGACACTGCCGTTGCCGAAATCAGTCTGCTGCCGTCACACTCCCTAATCAGTATCGAGGCAGGGCAGCTTTCTGTAAAAGTACATGACAACCTTGAGCGGTTTGCCGACTATGAAACCGCGATGGAGAATTTCCTGAACATCTGGTTGGGCCGCGCTGGCACCCTGATGCAAACCCCTTTGAAAGTCGACATCACCGGGGGCGTCGACTCGCGGGTGAACCTTTCACTTTTCCTCGCCGCTTCCAGAGTTTTTGGTGCACCCGCCCAAATGACATTCAACTGTGGTGCTTATGGCCGACACAAAGATGATTACGCCGTTGCCAAGACACTGAGTGGAGAATTCGACTTTGCACTGAACAAAAAGCTGGAAACAGATACCGTTTCAATGGACAGCCATGATATGTTCAGCTTGTGGCGGCTTACCTGCCTCGGGGCGTATAGCCCTCTGTATATGCCGCCACAAACAGCACACCCGAAATTAGTCCATGTGATGGGAGGCGGTGGTGAGGGTCATAGACCTTTCTACGCTCACACCAACATACGCGCGCACCTGCAATCCGTCCGTGGCCCCTTGTCGGATGCAAATTTCGATACCGTACTACAGAGCATTTACCAGAGCATCAAAATCGCAGGAAACAAGGTGCCTCCGATGATGCTACACTACCGTGAGTTCCGCGACCGACTCCATTCTGGACTGCTTGGCAATTACTCGATCCGCATCATGCCCCTTGCCTCACGGCATCTATACGCAGCAACACGGTTCAAGACGGCACAGGAACTGGAGCGCAACCAGCTTCTTTTTGACATTATGAACGCAGCAACGCCCGAATTGATGACGCAGCCGTATGATAATAGTTCAAAAATGCCATCAGAGGCCTGCCTGATGCATCTGCTAGACAGGCCACAACTGGCCCCTATGTCAGGGAAAATCTATTCTGGCACGATCCGCCCGTCCTCAAACACGCAAGGGAAAGCTCATTCTCCGCTTGCTCATCTAGCTGATGCGGCCGCACATACAAACGCATGTGATATCGCCGCACAAATCGCGCGTGAGGGTAAAGTAAGCCACCCTCAAGACGGCATCACGATCCACAACGCCCTCTTGGCTGACCTGTTAAATATATAAATCTATGGGCGTTATGCACCCCTAATCAGACCCGAACAGATCACGGGTGAACACGCGGTCTGTTACATCATCCAGGTCAGACGTCAGGCGGTTGGCCACAATCATATCCGCCTGCTCTTTGAAGCGGGCCAAATCATTCACCACTTCCGATCCGAAAAACCGGGCCTCTTGCATCGCCGGCTCATAGACGATCACTTCGATGCCCTTGGCCTTGATCCGCTTCATAATCCCCTGGATCGAGCTTTGGCGGAAGTTGTCCGATCCCGCCTTCATCACCAGCCGGTAAATCCCCACCGTCTTTGGCGCCGCCGCAATGATCTGGTCCGAAATGAAATCCTTGCGCGTGTGGTTTGCGTCTACAATTGCGCGGATCATATTCTGGGGCACGTCAGAGTAGTTCGCCAACAGCTGCTTGCTGTCTTTGGGCAGGCAATACCCGCCATAGCCAAACGAGGGGTTGTTGTAGTGATCCCCGATGCGCGGATCGAGGCCCACACCTTCAATAATCTGGCGGCTCTCCAGTCCTTGCGCCATCGCATAGCTATCAAGCTCATTGAAATAGGCCACCCGCATCGCCAGAAACGCATTCGCAAACAGCTTGATCGCTTCGGCCTCGGTGGGGCCAGTAAACAGTGTCGGCACATCATCAATATCGGCCCCTTGTTGAAGCAGTTGGGCAAATGCCTCGGCCGTTGGCCCCTGCCCGCCCACGACGATGCGGCTCGGATTGAGGTTGTCATAAAGCGCACGGCCTTCGCGCAGAAACTCGGGGCTGAAAATCAGGCGGTCCGTGCCCAACCGCACAGATAGTGCTTTGGTAAAGCCGACGGGCACAGTCGACTTGATTACAATCGCCGCCGTGGCGTTCATCTCCAA
Source organism: Sulfitobacter donghicola DSW-25 = KCTC 12864 = JCM 14565 (assembly GCF_000622405.1). Taxonomy (NCBI): domain Bacteria; kingdom Pseudomonadati; phylum Pseudomonadota; class Alphaproteobacteria; order Rhodobacterales; family Roseobacteraceae; genus Sulfitobacter; species Sulfitobacter donghicola. The sequence goes on along the minus strand of NZ_JASF01000001.1, from coordinate 39,622 downwards.
GGCTTGCGTCACAACACTCTCGACACTGGAGGTGTCAAAAAAATTGGTCTTCGGATCATAGTCCGTCGGCGTGGCCACAATGATGAAATCAGCCTGCCTGAAGGCCTTCTCGGGATCAGTTGTTGCGCGTAAATCAAGCTGCCCTCCCGCCAAAACCTCTTCCATCTGTATATCGACAATCGGACACTGCCCGGCATTGACCATAGCTACTCGTTCGGCATTAACATCCAGCGCACACACAGACGTATGACGCGCCAGCAGCACCGCGTTTGACAGACCGACATAACCAATGCCTGCGACAGCAATAAGGGGGGAGGAAGACATTGGGAAACCTTTACTCTAATTCACCTCGTCAGCCATACACCAACGTCCCAGATAGGTCTATTAGCGCAACACTGCCCAGCCATTTGTAGTGGACACCTACCGCTGATAGATGAAACCGGAATACACTGTCAGGAGACCGCCATGAACGACACAGACGATCTGCTAGCTTCGCAATCCGCTGCCAGCGCCGCACAAACCCACGAACAGATCGAGGCCGTCTTGCGCGCCGAGAACATCGCCCTGTCCCAAGAGCTGGAAAGCTTGCGGGCACAGATGGAGACCGATGAAGTGGTAATAGCACTCAAACATCGCCATGCGGTAGAGTTGGCCCTTGCGCGGATGCGCCAAATCGTCTGGTTTACAGGCCACGGCGAAGGATTGCCGGATCTGCAACAGATGAAAGAGATGCTGGACGCGAGCGTGTATTTCGACTCCGACTGGTATCTTGCACAGGATCCCGAACTTCGAGCGTCAGGCATGGACCCGTACGAGCATTACCTGCGCGCAGGCAACTACGAAGGGCGCAACCCCGGGCCAGATTTCAACACGATGGCCTATTACCTCGCCTATCCCGATGTCGCTGAATCGCGCTGGCCCGCGCTGCTGCATTACGAGGCCGCAGGCCGTTCCGAAGGCCGGATAATCGAAGCCCCGTAATCCCTATACAGAGCCTGAATTCCCTAGATTACAGATCTAATATGATCCATTATAGTGCCCGGATTTTCTCTGCGATACCCATCACAACATCCTTCAACAGTGCTGCGTCCTCGCTCTCACCCATCACGCGGACCAACGGCTCCGTGCCAGATTTACGGATCAAAAGGCGCCCTGTCTGCGCCAACCGCACCTCTCCCTGGGCAATGGCATCCTGAATGACAGGCAGCTCAAGCGGCGCAATTTGGGGAGAGAACTTTACGTTTTCCAACAGCTGCGGCACCGGTTCAAAGCTCCGCGTAAGCGCGCTGGCAGGTTTCCCGCTTTCCTTGAGTGCCGCAAGAAATTGCAGGCCCGCCACCAGACCGTCACCGGTCGTGGCATAGTCAGTCATCACGATATGGCCCGACTGCTCACCGCCCATATTAAAACCCCCTACGCGCATTTCTTCCACAACATAGCGGTCGCCCACACCCGTACGCCGCAACGTAATGCCCTGCCCCCGCAAATACCGCTCGAGCCCCAGATTCGACATCACCGTCGCCACAAGCGTGTTATGGTTCAAACGTCCCGCGCGGGCCCAATGGGTCGCCAACAGGGCCATGATCTGATCTCCGTCAGCCACTGTGCCCGTCTCGTCTAATATGATGATGCGGTCCGCATCCCCGTCCAGACAGATGCCGATGTCCGCGCCGTGATCACGCACCGCCTGCCCTGCCATTTCAGGATGGGTCGAGCCGCAGCCGTCATTGATGTTATATCCGTTGGGGCTGACCCCCAGCGGGATAATTTGTGCACCCAGTTCCCACAGGGTTTCAGGCGCGGTTTTATAAGCCGCCCCATTGGCGCAATCGATCACGATCTTCATCCCGTCCAGACGCACACGGTCCGGCAGCGTTGTCTTGGCGTATTCAACATAGCGGCCGGCGCTATCGTTCAGCCGCGTCACCCGACCGATCACATCAACCGGTTGCCCCAACGTGTCCCCGTCCAGAATAGCCTCGATCGCATGCTCAGCCTCGTCCGACAGCTTATAGCCGTCAGGCCCGAAAAACTTGATGCCGTTGTCATGGGCCGGATTGTGGCTGGCCGAGATCATCACCCCTAAATCCGCCCGCATCGAATGGGTCAACCGCCCCACCGCCGGCGTTGCAATCGGACCCAGCGCAAAAACATCCATTCCCGCCGCCGTAAAGCCCCCGGTCAGCGCATTTTCCAACATATAGCCAGAGCGCCGCGTATCCTTCCCGATGACAACACGGTGGCGGCCCTCACCGCGGCGAAAATACTGCCCGACAGCCATCGCCAGACGCACGGCAAATTCCGCCGTCATTGGGTGATGACCCGCACGGCCCCTGATACCATCCGTCCCGAAATAACTTTTGCTCATGATTGTTCCCCTCAAGCAGGATGCTTGTACTAAAATTTATTCTAACTAATTTACTCTACCGTCACCGATTTTGCGAGGTTACGGGGCTGATCGACATCAGTCCCTTTCTCAACAGCGGTGTAATACGCCAATAATTGAACAGGCACCGCATAGACAATAGGAGCAAATGGTCCCTCGATGTCCGGCATCCCGACGGTGTGCCAGACGCCTTCGCCTCCCTCGGCCAATCCTGCGGCATCACTGATCATAACGATCTTGCCGCCCCGCGCCATGACTTCTTGCATGTTGGAAATAGACTTATCGAACATCGCGTCACTTGGTGCTAATACAATCACCGGCAGTTGATCATCCACAAGCGCAATCGGCCCATGCTTGAGCTCGCCGCTGGCGTAGCCCTCAGCGTGGATGTACGAAATTTCCTTGAGCTTCAACGCCCCTTCGAGGGCCAGCGGATACATCGCACCTCGCCCCAGGAACAGAGCGTCATCCACGTGACCAAGTTGCCCTGCAACCTCCCTCACTGCGGTGTCACAGTGTAGCGCCTGCCCCACCATACGCGGCGTCGCCATCAGTTGCTCTTGGAGTTCAACCTCATCGGCCGCATCAATATGCCCCCGCTGGCGCGCCGCCTTGATCGCCATTGCCGCCAGCACCGTCAGTTGGCAGGTGAATGCCTTTGTAGAAGCCACACCAATTTCAGTGCCTGCCAGAATGGGCAGCGCCACATCACTTTCGCGCGCAATCGACGACGTGGCCACATTGACTACAGACACAATGCTGCGCGCCTTGCCCGCGCAATAGCGCAGAGCGGCCAATGTGTCGGCGGTCTCGCCGGACTGGCTCACGAACAACGCCACAGCCCGGTCAGACAACGGCGGCTCACGGTAGCGGTATTCAGAGGCAATATCGACCTCGACAGGCAGCTTAGCAATCTGCTCAAACCAGTATTTCGCCGTGTGACAGGCCAGAGCAGCAGTGCCACAAGCGACCATCACCAAACGGTCCACCTCCGAGAAATCGATGCTGTCCAACAGTCCGCGCCCGGCTCTGTCTGCCGCCTCGCGACCCCCAAGATAGAAATCTGCCGCCGCGGCCAGTACACGCGGCTGCTCGGCGATTTCTTTGGCCATGAAGTGTTTGTAGCCACCCTTGTCGATACTATGGACGTCGATCTCTACCGTTTTGCGCGCGCGCTCTACGACTGCGCCGCCTTCCTCATAAAAGGTAGCCCCCGCTCGGGTCAGCACGGCGACATCGCCTTCTTCAAGATAGGTCACATCCGATGTCATCGTCGCGAGCGCCAGCGCATCAGAGCCGATGAACATCTCGCCCTCGCCCCAACCCACCGCCAGCGGGGAACCCTTGCGGGCCGCGATCATCAGATCCCCCTCGCCTTGAAACAAGAACGCCAGCGCATAGGCGCCTTCCAACTTTGCAATGGTCGCCTTGGCGGACTCTTCGGCGCTGTGCCCCTGATCCAGAAACCAGTTGCACAACATCGCCACGGTTTCCGTGTCGGTCTGGGTTTCAGGGACAATCTGGTGCTGTGCCAGCTCTTCACGCAAGGTGCGGTAATTCTCGATGATACCGTTATGCACCACGGCCACGCGGCCACGGGCATGCGGGTGGGCATTCACAGTGGTCGCCGCACCGTGCGTCGCCCAACGGGTGTGCCCGATGCCAGACGTGCCCGTCAGCGGCTCATGTACCAAAAGATCCGCAAGGTTGACCAGCTTGCCCAAAGACCGGCGCCGGTCAAGCCTGCCGTCTTCCTCGCCTATCGTTGCAATGCCTGCACTGTCATAGCCGCGGTATTCCAACCGCCGCAGCCCGTCCACAAGGATCGGAGCTGCCTGATGTTTACCGATAACGCCAACAATACCACACATAATATTCTGCCTTATTTTAAAATAGTGGTGCCCCAATTTTCAAGATTAAGGCTAAATATGGGGGTGCCCTAAATTAATTTCTCAACTTTGCCAAGCAATCCCAAGCTACGGCGTGTCACCGCGTGTACACTCATGGGCCCAGCCCACGCACCTTTCGTATGCGAAAGCTTTCACCCGCGCACCTGTTTTGTCACCCAACCGATGAAAGCGGCGTCGGGATTGCGCAGAGCTCGCTGGCCCCGTGCCGCCCATGCCGCTTGCCAATCGGCTTGTAAGCCATAAACATCCATTCCTGGCGCAAGGCTACGTGCACGCTCCAGCGCAGCGGCACTGGGCACTGGCATCTGGCGCGGCTCCACAACCGTGCCGCGCCGCTCGAACCGCATCAGATCCCCTGGCACCTCAGCCACCGTATAATCGGGCAATAGATCCGCCACGATCATATCCCGCAGCATTTTGCGAAAAACCCTACGCGGTGAGGCCGATCCGGACTTCTTCAAAAGTGTGTCGACCGAAACAGTCCAGCTTGCCTGTCGCCCACAATGCTTTCGCGCCAACTCATAGATGCGCCGCTCCAGTGGTTTGCGCAGTGTGAAATAGGCGCGGTTCAGTGTCAGCACCGCCTTGTCCAGCACAGCGCGGTAGAGCCACTCGCTCAAGGTGACAGACACCCAAAGCATTCGCCCGCCACGTCCCTGCCGCACGATCTGCCAGTTTTCAATCAGGCCAAAACCCGATGTCACTTCCTGCCCGCCGGTCATCATGTTGGTGGTGATGCGCGTCCCTGCCAGCCGCTCGAAAGCATCACGTAACCGCTTGTATCCATCGCCGGAGGTCTCGCGACAGGTGGCAACCAACAGATCATGCGCCTTGAGCGTCATCGTACGAGTGATGTCACGCCCAATGTTCTGGGCCGCCATCAACTGGCTGATGCAGTAAATCAGGATATCTTTGTCGTGCACGGTCGCCAGTCCGCGCACCGAAGGCGTGACCGTGATGTCTGTGTCATTATGGGTATAGCTGAGGATGCGGCGGTCGGGCCTTGTGGAGAGCGAAAACATCGGATGCTCCATCGAGCCAATGTCGTCTTTCGGGGCAGCGTTAAAGATATCGCACAAAAAAAATGCGCCATCTCCACGTCCTAAAACCGGGGTGTTCATATGCCTGTCCTGTCACTGCATCTGCGCCGAACGGTTACGTACGGACCGTTCGGCGCGAATCTTCTTCGTGGTTTTATTAACACCAGCCTAAAGCTATCCACAGACTGCGTCTATGGCGCGCACAAGAGTGGCGTGGTTTCGGAATCGCTATTTCGTGGTTTCAGAGTCGCCTTAACGTGGTTTCAGAGTCGGGCTGACTGAATAAGTGCCTCCAACCATCTGAATTTGAAGTGCAAAAATCACAGGACTTTTTCTCTAACTAAAATATAACTAAATATAACTTGGAAATTCTCGTACGAGAAACCGCTTTTAAATATCATACCAACAATCAAACCCATCAATTTGCTAAAGAATAGGGCTGTTTGGCTGAGATGTTACTTTAAATATTACATGTAATGCGTTTTGTGATATACAGGTTGAAATACACAACATCGAGCATATCCCATGGCCCCAGAGACACCCAACCTTCCCCCTTATTTCAACATAGATCCCGATCAAGCACTTGCCGATTTAGGTGCGCCTGTGAGCGCAGACAGCTTTGCCAGTATTGCCCAGAACTGTGCCCGGGGGCGGGAAGATCTGGCAGGGCGAGGCCTGGACGAGACGGGCTGTAAAAGCCTGCGACCCTTCTCTACGTGGGAGATTACCCGCTACCTGATCCCCGTAGCCCAAGGCCACTTTCGCCGTGTGCTCAAACAAAATCCCCACCTTCCCCAAGGCGCGTCGGAAACTGCTGGCGGAGCCAAGTGGTTCACCTTTGAAGAGGTACTGTTGCTGCGGGCCCATTTTGCGGATCAGGGGTCAAAGTCGAAAGAATATGCCCCCTACCGACCCGAAGGCGCGAAGGCAAAGATTGTCGCTGTCGCAAACTTTAAAGGCGGGGTGGGCAAAACATCTACCGCAGCGCATCTGGCAATGTCGGCCGCACTGGACGGCTACCGTGTTCTGGTTGTTGATCTGGATTCACAAGGCTCGATGACCTCGATCTTTGGCGGCAAGGTCGAGGATGAGTGGCAGACGGTCTTTCCCCTCATCGCGCGCCATTATGCCACCCACCTGAAAGCCGATAACCAGATGAGGGCCTCTCAGGGGCTGGACCCCGTTTTGCTGGACGAGACACTAACGGAGGCTGTCGATATCACAACCAAGGACCTAATCCAGACGACACATTGGCCCAACATCGATTTGATCGGCGCGCAACTGAACTTATATTGGGCAGAGTTCCAGATCCCTGTGTGGCGGATGCAAGGACGCAGCTGGAAGTTGTGGGATGCGCTGACCGACACGCTAGAGGTGGATGGTGTCTTGGATGACTATGATCTGGTCTTTATCGATACCCCCCCTGCGTTGGGCTATCTCACGATCAACGGTTTGGCTGCGGCAGATATTCTATTAGTCCCGCTGGGGGCATCGTTTTTGGAATTCGATAGCACGGGCCGGTTCTTTGACATGCTGCACGCCACGTTTTCTTCAATCGAGACGGGGGAGAATATGGCCGCGCGCGCGCTGGGGCGACCGGAGTTACAGTTTGAATGGGACGCTGTGCGGGCAGTGATCACCCGTTTTGACGCGGCCCAGCAATCCGAGATGGGCGCGCTAATGCAGGCTTATCTGGGCGATACACTTTCTCCGCACCGGCAGGATTTTACCGCACTGATCGGGCAGGCGGGAGAGCAGGCCAGTGGTCTTTATGAAGCGGATTACCGTGACTTTAACCGTGAAACTTATGCCCGCGGACGGGCCACATTTGACCAGACCTATGCTGCGTTCAAAAAGCTGTTGCTGGGCATTTGGCGGCGTGACGAAGTCTCTAAAGATTAATTTAGGGTCTAATTGAAACCTTTCGCACGCGAAAGGTTTAGGTCCGCACGTAGTGGTAGGGCAGTAATAAGGTGAAGGCGGTTTTAGTGCCGCGAGGAGATACATTATGGCAAAGCGTAGAAGATTAACCCCTGCACAGTTGACGGCTAGTCCGGCTGTGGCGCCCGTAGCGCGTGCCCCGATTGCGCAGATTGCAGGAGATGCGGCATCGGTCGCGGCCTTTGAAGCGCTGCGTGCCGAGCTAGACAATGCGACACGAGAAGGGCGGATCATACGCGCTCTTCCGCTGGGGCAGGTGCTCGAGACTTATCTGATCCGTGACCGGCAACACACAGCGCAAGAAGATATTGATGCCCTCTATCAAAGCATTCAAGCGCGCGGACAGCAGGCCCCCATAGAGGTGGTGATGATCGAGAATGGTTTTGGCCTCATTTCGGGCTGGCGGCGCCTACAGGCGTTGCGGGCACTGTATGCCAATACTGGTGAGGCGCGGTTTGCCACTGTGCATGCGCTCATCCGGCAGCCGGCAGCACAGGCCGACGCTTATATGGCAATGGTTGAGGAAAACGAGATCCGTGCAAACCTGTCTTTTTATGAGCGCGCACGCGTTACGGTCCAGACTTTGAGGGCAGGGGTGTTCGAAACCGACAAGGAGGCGTTGCAGGGGTTGTTTGCGTCCGTAAGCTTTTCCAAACGGTCCAAGATTAAATCCTTCATGCCTGTGGTGGAGGCATTGGACGAGGTTTTGCAATCGCCGCAGGACATTCCTGAACGATTGGGTTTGGCACTGTCCAAGCTGCTGGGTGGGGATGCGCAGGCAGCGGCACAATTACGCGCGCAGCTGCGCGAGGCGCATGCGTCAGGCGGGTCCGAGCGTGAGGTGCTGGAGGCTGCGGTGACCAGTCAGATGAAGTCTGTGAGGCCCTCAGAGATACCTTTGGAAGATACCGGCCCAAAAGAGGAGGTTTCGGTCACCCTGCCCGCCCTGCCGCGGCAGGGGGCGTTGGGGGAGGGGTTGGAGATGCTGGCGCGCGACGGGCGTGTTGTGGTGCAAGGGACGGCGGTGAACTCTGCATTCGTGGCGCGGTTGGAGGCCTTTTTGAAGAATGGCGTGCAATAAATGGCTGTTAATTTTTATTGATTATTAAAGACTTGATTTGCATTTTTGGCATCTGGCATAATCCAACGTAATTCTCGATAAATGACGTATCAAAAAGGGTATTTTTTATACTTTCGATCTTACGCTTGGGGTCTTGGGCTTTAATGTCAATGATGGCTTCCTAATTAGCGGTAGTTCTTTGTATCCTTCTCTTCAATTTCGCAATATCGGGGACGAAAGTGTTGATCCGTCCTAAGCGATCGAGATTACATACTAAACGCCGAACGCCCGCATCTTGACCCCCAACGAGGCCTATGTGAGCCAAACAGAACCAGTGAGATTAGCGGCCTGACATGAAACCCTGATCCACCTTACCAAGGTCGTAAACTGGTCGAAAAACCAGGACCATCTCTGTTTTCAGACCATCGACCCGTTGATTTACTGTGATATAGCGTCTAGAATTTTAATATAATTTTAAAGCATTGGAGCCTGACATGAACGTTTACAAGCTAGATGGTATAACCTTCAATTTTGAATCCGAAACCGACGACGGCGTGACCAGCACGGATACCGTACAGCTCATTGTTACAACGCAAAATGATGTCACAAGCTTTTCATATAGTATCGAGGAGAACTTTTACGAGGGAGAACTTCCCTTCGTAGACGTTGACAGCGGCGAGGGTGGGCTGGTTGCCCTCAACAGCCTTTCGCTGGACGCGATGGTCGATTTGGGTGCCGAAGTTGATGCGTCGGTTGGACAGGTTTCGTGGGGCGCAGGGAAAGCCACACAAGTGCTTGTCCTTGACGTAGAGCGGATCGGCGAAGGGACTTTCGACTCCAACGCATTCATCAAAGAATCTGCGCATGTCTTTGTGCTGGGTGGGGATGCATTTCCGACGCTCAATACAGCGGCTCAAGCAGAAGCTTTTGATGAATCGATCACACTGCTCAGTCCCATCCCTGACAGCTCCCCCCTCGCTGCAGGCAAACAAATCCCGTTTGCAACTCTCCCGGGCGTTGAAGTGGGCATCCTCAATGACGTAACGGGCACAAACGCAGATGACACCCTTATCGGCACAGCAGGCGATGATCTTATCACCGCTCGATCTAACGATTCCGAAGATAAAATCACCGGAACCGCAGGGGAGGACATCATTGACCTCTACGGCACCGACCCTGGATCACGCGATTTCTACACCGTTTCCTACGCGGATTTGGCGGGCGGCATTACCTACACATCCGATGTAGATGCGCTGACAACAATCGTTGAAAAGAATGGAACAGGCCAGACAGATAACCTCATTGACGCGTTCTGGGCAATGAACTGGAACTTCGGAGATGGGATCTGGATCGGCGGTACAGATTTTGACGACACGTTCAACATCAACAATGCCCAGAACAGCACATGGACCGGCCTGCAAGGTGGTGCCGGTGCGGACACCTTCAACATTGAAGGCGGCACTATCGTACGTGTGTCCCACTACAGTGGCGCCACAGAGGGCGTCGACGTCAATCTGGTCACTGGCGTGATTGCAAGCGACGGACACGGCAGCACGGACCAGATCAACAATAACAGCTCGGCAACAAGGGTCGAAATTGAAGGCACCGATTTCGACGATATGATCCTTGGCAGTTACCGCGATGAGCGTTTCATTCTGCGTGAGGGAAATGACACCCTCGATGCAGGCGGCGGCACCGACTATCTGCGCTATGACCGTAGTGGCGTGACAGATGTCTATGCCGATCTGGATACGGGAACAATCACCGGCCTGTGGAATGGCGAGGAGTTCGAGCACACCGTCTCAAACGTAGAAGAACTCACCGGTGCCCGTGAGACAGACAGCGTTCTGGTCGGCAATGGGGCAAACAACCTCCTGCGCGGTGGTCTGGGCGATGACACCCTCGACGGTGGCGATGGCAGCGACACACTTCAAGGTGGCAACGACGGGGACGACTGGTTTTTTGGCGGGCAGGGCTTTGACTATGTGGAAATGTACGGCCAGACGTCGTCCAGCATCACCTTGTCAGGGTGGAGCGGAGCGGGCATCACCGTCAACGCCTCAAATGCAACCCACATCCTCTATGACGTCGAGGAGCTGCGCCTTGCGGATACCACCATTGATCTGACACAGTTCGTCGGCCCTGATGCAACCGCAGAGGACGATATCCTCTATGGCACCGCAGGTAACGATACGCTGAACGGGTTGGCCGGTGATGATAATCTTTATGCGCGTGAAGGCGATGACCGCGTCAATGGCGGCGACGGCAACGACATGATTGAGGGCGGCGATGGCAGTGACATACTGGTCGGCGGAGAAGGCAACGACAGCATCAGAGGCGGAGATTCCGAGAAAGATCTGCGCGACGTCATCTACGGCGGCAATGGCAACGATGACATAAACGGCGGTTACGGCAACGACGAGCTGCGCGGCGATGCTGGCAATGATACCATTGCAGGCGACTTTGGCGCAGATACGGTTATCGGCGGCGCAGGAGATGACCTACTAACAGGCTCTGCCTTGGGCGATATCCTGTTTGGCGGCGACGGCGATGATTTTGTCAACGGCGGCTTTGGCTATGACCGTGTGAACGGCGGTGCCGGTGCGGATGAATTCTACCACATCGGGATTGCCAACCACGGATCGGACTGGATTCAGGACTATGACGCGGCTGAAGGTGATGTGCTGTACTTTGGCAATGCGAATGCAACACTGTCTCAATTCCAGATCAACGTTGCTACCACGGCAAATGCAGGAGAGGCAGGCGTCGACGAGGCCTTCATCGTCTACAAGCCAACGGGCCAGATCATCTGGGCGCTGGTAGACGGGGACGGCCAAGATGAAATCAACCTGCGCATTGGGGCGGATACATTCGATCTAATGGCCTGACAAACGGATAAGGGCAACGACCCCAACACGCGCTTCGCTGCCCTTATTGGGGTCACCACATACGCCTGACACCACTTCACTACTGAGGTGTAAGCATATTAATACTGACAGGGAATTTCATGGTTACGAGGAATGGCAGCGGCGCAAATGATACTCTTATCGGAGATAATAACGCTAACGACACCCTAAACGGGTTTAGCGGTAATGACTTGCTCAACGGGCTTGGCGGTGCGGATGTTTTGAACGGGGGCAGCGGCGATGACCGGTTGGTCGGTGGGCGTGGTGCCGATACGCTTGACGGGGGGGATGGCACTGACGAGGTGCTCTATGACCGGGATGGTGGCACCAGCGGTGTAAGTGTCAATCTCGAAACCGGAGTTGCCCGCGATACCTTCGGTAATACCGATACGCTGACCAATATCGAAGCTGTTTATGGCTCTGACCAGAATGATGTCCTGACGGGTCGCCGCGGCGAAGGTGATCTTCTTGTCGGCGGAGGCGGTAATGACGTGATCAATGGCGCTGGTGGCGATGATACGTTGGCGGGTGGTGCCGGTGCCGATACCATTGATGGTGGGAGTGGGTTGGATCAGGTCGCCTATTTTCGCGAAGACGGGACAAGCGGCGTCAACGTTAATCTGACCACTGGCGTCGCAATTGATACGTTTGGCAATAGTGACCGTATCCTCAACGTCGAATATGTTCTGGGTACGGATGCCAACGACCGAATCATTGGCTCTAACCGTATCAAGGACGACCGTTTGTTCGGGCGGGGAGGCGATGACTATCTTGACGGGCTCGACGGGGACAATCTGATCTTTACCGGTGCGGGCAATGATACTGTTGTTGTAGGCACCACATTGGAAGACGCACGCGACACTGTTGTGATTGACGGGCGCGGCATCAAAACCATCACGGGCACTGGATCTGAAGGGACACGTTATGCGCATCACATCGTCTTCCGGACTGACAGTGCTGTTACCGTAAATCTTGCCAAAGGTATTGCGACCTCTGATGGCATGCGGACTGATTTCAGCGCCGCGCTCCACTTCCTCGAACTCAATGGTTCAGCTTATGCCGACAGTTTAACAGGGGGCAACCTGCGCCATCAGGAGCTGGAATGGTATGTCGGCTTTCAGGGTAACGACACAATCAACGGCGCCACGGGCACCGGTGACACGGTTGTATATAACGCCGAAGTCACAATCGGCCAGCTCAACTATCAGACTGGCCAGATCGAGCGTGGCATACAAGGCGTGGTGGTTAACCTGTCCACCGGTGTGGCCATCGACAGCTTTGGCGACCGCGATACATTAATCAACATTGATCAGGTGCACGGCACGATCTTTGCCGACAGCATCATTGGCGGGGCCGATGATAACGATTTCTGGTCACTTGCGGGCGCGGACACCATCGACGGCGGCGCGGGTATCGATGCGGTGCACTACGGTGAGGATCTGCTTACAGAGGGCGGCACGCTCGGCATTACTGCTGACCTGGTGGCGGGCCGGATCACGGACGGTTTTGGTGATGTCGATGTGGTGCGGAACATTGAGGATGTCTATGGCACCGATCTTGCAGACCTGATCAGTGGGAATGGCGGGGACAACCGTCTCGTTGGCGAGGCAGGGTCCGACACTCTGAATGGCGCCGGCGGTAATGATATTCTGCTTGGGCGCGACGACAATGACGTGCTCAACGGCGGTGTCGGTGATGACGAAATCTGGGGCGGCGCTGGCGCTGATACCATTGATGGCGGGGCTGGTCAGGATCTGGCCCGATATCTCGAGGCAACGGGCGCGGTCAATGCAAACCTGACCACTGGCGTTGTGCGCGACGGGTATGGTTTCACCGATACGCTCACTAACATCGAAGATCTGCACGCCTCTGGCAATAATGACAGCGTTGTCGGATCGAATGGTGCCAACCGCTTGTTCGGCTTCGGCGGGCGAGACACCCTTCTGGGCCAGGACGGCGATGATGTGCTTCTGGGCGGTGAAGGAAATGACAGCCTGCTTGGGGGCAATGGTGATGATGAGATTTGGGGCGAGGCGGGTGCCGACACCATCGACGGGGGCACGGGATCCGATCTGGTGCGCTACCGCGATGAGGCGCGCGGAGTAAGTGTCGATCTTTCAATCGGTGTAGCCACTGATGGTGGACAGGCACGTGACACGCTTATCAACATCGAAAACGTACACGGCTCTGAGCATGTTGACCAGATTACTGGCAACAGCGCGGCTAACCGCCTCTTTGGTTTTGCAGGCAATGACCAGATTTCCGGCAACGCTGGTGACGATATCATTCTGGGTGGGGCAGGCAACGATAGTTTAACCGGTGGTGATGGTAATGACCAGTTGTGGGGTGAAGTTGGGACCGACACGATCAACGGGGGGGCTGGCGCAGGGGATGTTGTGCGCTATCTTAATTCCACCTCTGACGTGACCGTTGATTTGGTCAAAGGCACAGCTTGGGACGGTTTGGGCTATTTCGATACCTTGCGCGATATCGAACATGCGCATGGCTCTGACTTCAACGATTTGCTGCGGGGAGATGGGCAGGCAAACCAGCTGTTCGGCTTTGATGGCAATGATACGATGCTGGGCGGCGAAGGCGACGGTGATGTTTCCTCCGGTGGTGCAGGTGGCGACACTTATATCTACCGTACCGGCGACGGGCGGGATTCCATCAACGATCTGGGCACGACCACAGGCGGCTCCGACACAGTGATCGTCGAAGGGTACCTAGCCGAGAACATGGCGGTCACTCTGGGTGGCGCGGACAATCTGGTTATGGATTTCGGCAATGCCCATGGCGCGCGCGATGTGCTGACGCTGGCAAACTCCTATTCAGGGACACATGCAGGTGCGATCGAGCAGGTGCAGTTTGCGGATGGCTCCACCTTTACCATGGAGCAACTGCACGCGCGGGTCTTCGAAAATCGAAGGGATGCGATCGATGTGGGTGATTTAGTCGAGGTGGGCGATGTGGCCACCAGCGGCGCGGATGTACTGAGCGTGACATCGACCACCACAACTCTCGACGGGCTGGGTGGTAATGACATCATCAGCGGGCGTGAGACAGACGACGTCCTGCGTGGTGGCAGTGGGAGTGATACACTGAAAGGCAATGCGGGGGATGACACCCTTGATGGCGGCACGTCGAATGATGTATTGTTCGGTGGCGAGGGAGCAGACCATTTTGTCCTGAGCACAGGCATGGGCAATGATACAGTGCGGGATTTCGAGTTTGGCACCGACGGTTTGGATACCTCGGGTCTGAGTTCGAGCCAAATCTCGGCGCTTGTGACCACGCAGGTCACAGGAGGTCAGAAAGTAACACTTGCCGATGGGGGCAGCATCACACTGTTGGGGGATACAAGCGGTGATGTCGACCGTCTTGTTATCATTGGTGCCGAGACACAGGATGCCACCCTGACGGTTACACTGGAAGGCGCCACGACATTGCTCGGGGAGACCCCCTCAGCGGTTAGCTATGAATGGTTGCGCGATGGCAATGTCGTCAGCGGTGCAACATCTCAAAGTTATGTGCTGACGCAAGCCGATACAGAGGCGCAGATTTCAGCACGTGTCACCTATAACGGAAATACACTGACCAGCACGCCAACACAGGCCATTACGAACCTGAACGATGCCCCCGTGGGCGCACTTGTGGTTAACGGCACGCCAACTGAAGATCAGACCCTCACAGCCAGCACTGCGGATATTTCTGATGTCGACGGGCTGGGCAGCTTTAGCTACCAATGGCTGCGCAGTGGTGAACGGATCGAGAGCGCTGTCGCATCAAGCTATACCCTGACGCAACGGGATGTGGGCAACTTCGTCACCGTAGAAGTAACTTATACCGACGGCAGCGGTCAGGCAGAAAAACTGATCTCCAGCCAGACAGGCCCTATCGCAAACGTTAATGATCCTGTTGGCGGCACCCTGATCGTAGGTGGGGGGCTGCGCGAGGGCGAGCAGTTGAGCGTAGATCCCGCGATCACAGATGAAGACGGCCTTGGCCCCATTTCCTACCAGTGGTTCCGTGATAATGTTGCAGTGAGTGGCCAAACCGGCACAACCTATACACTGGGGGCTGACGACGTCGAAACAGAGCTGTTTGTGCGCGGCACATATACCGACGGCTTTGGCACTGTCGAACAAGTGTCTTCGACCCCTGTAGAGGTGCAAGCCGCTCCGGTGATCGAAGAGCCTGTTGATGTCGGCTTCACCCTGTTCGGTGATACGGGTGACAATAGGCTGACAGGGAGCGAATTTGTCGACAATATCAGTGGTGCGGCCGGCAACGACCGACTGATCGGGAACGCGGGCGATGATACGCTGGCAGGCGGTGACGGCGCCGATACGATCAATGGCGGCAGCGGCAATGACGAGATCACGGGCGGCGCTTCTGACGCTGATCTGCGCGATGTAGTCTTTGGCGGCGACGGCGATGACACTATCGATGGCGGTTATGGTAACGACGAGCTGCGCGGCGATGCGGGCAACGACCAGCTTGCCGGCGGGTTTGGTGCTGATACGCTGATCGGTGGCGCGGGCGATGACACCATGAGCGGTGCGGCGCTGGGGGACCAGCTGTTCGGCGGTGATGGCGATGATTTCATCAATGGCGGTTTCGGCTTTGACCGGATGAACGGGGGGACCGGCGCGGATGATTTCTTCCACCTCGGGATCGCCAGCCACGGTGCGGACTGGATACAGGATTATAACAGCGCCGAGGGGGACCTGCTGGTGCTGGGGAATGTCAGTGCGACCCGCACCCAGTTCCAGATCAACGAGGCCTTCACTCCCGGTGCAGGCGATGCGGATGTGGCGGATGCGTTCATCATCTTCCGCCCCACGGGCCAGATTGTCTGGGCACTGGTGGACGGCATGGGCCAAGACGAAATCAACCTGCAAATCGGTGGCGATGTGTTTGATCTGACAGCCTGAAACTCAAAAGGGCCAGAATTAAATACTGTTCTGGCCCTTAATTCACCTCCTTTCACAGTTTGAATGGACCTCTGCGAGAGTGCGTGTGGTACACTGCCCCACGTGACCAACAGATGTCTCAGTCTTTGCTGAATGGGGGCATCCTCGCATGTTTGTCTGTTTTTCAGCAGGTGTGAGGATATTTGTAGTATGGGCTTCAACATTGTTTTTGATTACCGGTTCGATACAACGGGTTTTTATGACGATCCCGCAGTCCGATTGGTTCTGGAGCGCGCTGCCGAAATCTGGTCAGGGCACATTCAAGACGAATTCGAAGATGTAGCTGCTGGCACGACCTTCACCATTTCAAACCCTTCTGTGCCGGGCCAGACCGAGACAATTACCCTGACCGAAGACATAGATGATCTGTTGATATTTGCAGGTTCGCGCGAACTCAACTCGCTTGGGTTGGGGGGATTTGCAGGCACAAACGCCGATGGTGATATTTTTCAATCCCGTGTGAGCCATGACTTCCGCGATACAGGTGCAGTCACCGATTTTGAGCCTTGGGCCGGTATATTGGTATTGGGCGAGCGTGATGATTGGGGTCTGGATCTGGATGCACCCGAAGAGGGCAAAAATGACCTGCTGACGACCGTGCTGCATGAGCTGGGCCATGTTTTGGGCATAGGGACATCAACCACCTTTGAGGCGCTGGCTGTTGATCACACATTTACCGGTATCAATACTCTTGCTGTTAACCGCGGTGCTGGTGTGCCATTGGATGAGCATGACGGTCATATAGAGGAAGGGTTCCACGACGATGATGCGCTGCTCGATCCGGTCGCACTGATAGGCACCCGTAAATTACCGGGCCAGCTAGAACTCGCAATGTTGGCTGATATTGGCTATGAGATAGAAGGATATACCGCACAAGGAAGTACTCTGGAGCTGACAACACAGGAGGGGGAAACTGTGTTTGGCACCATTCTCGGCGATTATATCGACGGCCTTGGCGGGGATGACCGCCTGCAAGGGAATAGTGGCGATGATACCTTGCTTGGCGGTGGGGGAGATGATGTTGTTTTCGGGCAGGAGGGCAATGACTTTCTGGAAGGTGGAGATGGCAATGACTTTTTGCTGGGCGGAGCAGGGAATGACATCTTGCGCGCCGGCGCGGGGGACGATTCCATTCGAACCGGTGACGGGGCTGATCGCATCATCCTAGAGAACGGCATGGGCAGTGATACGGTCTATGATTTTGAATTCGGTCTTGATGTGCTTGATCTGGGTGCATTGGACGACACGGCACGCGCAGACATAACCGTGACCGAGTACGACAGTTTCCAATATGTCAGCTTGCCAGATGGTGGCGAAATATTTGTACTGGGCAACTCGACAGAAAGCGTGCCAAGCGTCACACTCACTGGGCAGGCAGAGCAAGGTGCGACGCTCACGGCCACATTCTCAGGCCTCACGGACTTGTTCGGGGCTCTTGTTGCAGATATCAACTATCGTTGGCTGCGTGACGGCGTACAGATCGATGGTGCCACAGACAGCAGCTATGTCCTGAGCCAGCAAGATGTGGGCACCAAGGTCAACGTGAGCGCCGAATACAGTAATGGTGGCACCACGCACCGTGTCATCAGCGCCACCACCGCGTCCATCAGGAATATCAACGATCTGCCAGAGGGTGTTGTCACTCTTGCGGGGATACCTGTTGTCGGGGCGGAAATAACCGCGATCACCACCTTGCTGGAGGATATGGACGGGCTTGGAGAGTTGGGCTTTCAATGGATGCGCGATAGCGTGCTGATAGAGGGGGCGACCGGCGCTTCCTACAGGGTTGTGTCGGAGGATGCAGACAGCGCTCTTACGGTTGTGGTGCAGTATATTGACGGGCAAGGCACCACAGAGATGTTGACCAGTGCGCATGCCACAACGCCTGTAGAGGCTATTACTGAAGAGTCCGTGTTGGACCTTGAGTCGGAGCTGGAGGTGGAAGTCAAGCTCGTGCCCCTGGTCACGTCAGAAACGCCACTATCCCTGACGGGTAGCACGCAGGACGATCGACTTGTCGGTGCAGATCTGGATGACGTGATCTATGGGGGGCTGGGGAATGATACATTGGTCGGAGGGAACGGCGACGATCTTCTTGTCGGCGGTGAAGACGTGGATGATCTGCGCGATCTTATCTTTGGAGAGGCAGGGAACGACACAATCGACGGTGGCTATGGCAATGACGAGTTGCGCGGCGATGGTGGCAATGACGTGATAGTGGGAGGTTTTGGCGCTGATCTGGTAATCGGGGGCGAGGGGAATGATATGCTTACCGGGTCCGCCCTGGGTGATCGCCTGTTTGGTGGCGACGGAGACGACTTTCTCAATGGAGGGTTCGGATTTGATCAATTGAACGGGGGCGATGGGGCGGATACGTTTTACCATCTCGGTACTGAAAATCATGGGGTAGACTGGATACAGGATTATCTTGGCAGTCAGGGCGATACACTTGCTTTTGGCAATGCCGCTGCAACAGCATCGCAGTTCCAGATCAACACTGCGTTGACGCAAAGTGCGGGAGAAGCTGATGTTGCAGAGGCCTTTGTGATCTACAAACCAACAGGCCAGATCCTATGGGCACTGGTGGATGGCGCCAACCAAGACGAGATCAACCTGACACTTGGGGGCACGACATTTGATCTGTTGGGGTAAACTTCCTCGGCGGTAACAAGATTTTCTGCTTCAGGATGAAACTTTACGCGTGCGTATCTGTTCTGCAAAAGCCCATGCATCGCGGACGATGGTATCGAGATCACTATGTATCGCCTGCCACCCTAATACGGTATGCGCACGAGCCACATCGGCCACCAAGGTTGCGGGATCACCAGCGCGCCGGAGGTCCTCCACTACATCAAAATCCGTATTTGATATCCGTTTCACCGCATCCACAACCTGCCGGACACTTCTGCCTTCCCCCGTTCCCAGATTGATTGCTTGAACTCCTGGCACATCCCCTTCAAGCAGATGACGCACCGCTGCCACATGGCCCAAGGCCAGATCGCTCACGTGGATGTAGTCTCTGATACAGGTGCCATCGGGGGTCGCATAGTCTGTACCGTAGATCTTGATTTGGGAGCGGGTGCCCTGGGCCGCTTGAATGATCAGCGGAATGAGATGGGTTTCAGGGTCATGGCGTTCCCCGCAGCGGCCTTGGGCATCCGCGCCACTGGCGTTGAAGTAGCGCAGTGCGATGGCCTGTAGGCCATGCGCTGTGGCGCAGCTTTCCAAAATGGTTTCCACCATCGCCTTGCTGTCACCGTAGGGATTGATGGGCTGGCGTGGCAGATCTTCGGCCAGCAAGGGCCTTTGGGTCTGGTTACCGTAAACGGCCGCTGTGGAGGAGAACACCAACCGTGAAACACCCGCAGCATTCATCGCCTCCAACAAGGATACCGTTCCGGCCACGTTGTTTTCGAAAAAGGGCAGTGGCGTAACGACAGACTGTCCCGCCTCGATCAGCGCGGCAAAATGGATGACGCTCCCGATGTCATGGCGCTGCATCGTGTCAGTCAACAGGGCGGTATTCTCCAACGCGCCCTCAACCGTTTCGGCGCCAAAGCAGGCATCGCGGTGCCCACTTGAGAAATTGTCATAGACAACCGCGCGATACCCCGCCTCTTGCAAGGCCAATGTGGTGTGTGATCCGATGTATCCGGCCCCTCCGACAACGAGTATATTTTTGTTCATGGGCTGGCTCTTTTACATTATACATCTGTTTGAGGTCTTTGATTACACTTCAGGCCCCAACGGACAAGATGTAAGCGCCTCGCTTCCCTCATCTGCAGCCCCGCGGCTTTTGTCAGGTGCATAACCTCCGAATGCCCACACTACTTGAACACCCTCTTTTGGGGAACAGCAGGGCAGAACCTTTGTGTCAGAAGATAATAACAAGCCTCGTAGTTCAGGAGAGGGCCCTATGTCTCAGGCTGTGTGAGAAGTATCTTTATCAAGGGCACTGCGCCATTGGCTGATCATCTCGGCCGCAGTTGATTCTGCCGGATCAAATTCATGCAGCACAGCCAGCGCGTTGCAATCGAGAGTGATATGCTGATGAGCTGTGTCTTGAGCGGTATGTAATGTGACCGGCATGCCCGTCGCCTTGGCCAAGGCGCCCATGGTGACAGGAGAGGGGGCAATATTGAGCACATCGGGAAGCTGTGCACGGTGTCGGGCTAATGACACGATAGCACGCGCCAGACTGTCAGGCCCAATATAGGAGCGGCGCATCGGCACCCGCGACATTCCCTATACGTAGACAGTACAAATGCACCCCCGATGCGCGAGCTTGTGTGTGGCAAGCGACTTCCATCGCATGTTTAGCGCGCCCATAGTCGTTGACCGGCTCCAGCGGATCTCTTTCGGAAAACGGATCATCGCTGTAACTGCCATAGACCGCAGAGCTGGAGGCAAGCAGAACATGCCCGATTCCGTACTGTGCAGCAGCCGCAATACAAGCAGACCCGATAGCAGTGTTGAGTGACAGATCGGCACCCGGCCTCCGAACAATCCCTGACAGCACCCCCATACAGTCAAAAGGCGGCACCGTGCCCAAGGCATCTGGGGGCTCTGACAAAACGTTCCAGACGATATCACTCTGATGCATAGGCGACGGGTGCCGCGTCTGAAAGGTAAATGTCGTACCTGTTTCACGCGCCCAGCTGCGCCGTACTAAACTGCCGATACGACCACTGCCGCCCAAAACCAAAACCCGCAGTTTCATCATATAGGTGCTCTTAGGTTTATATACGCAGCATGTGTGCCGTTGAAGGGACCAAAACATTTAGCAATAAATATACGTATCCAGAAAGAAGGAGATTCATACAAATCCTATCGCAATTTAGGTTAATGGGGGGCTATTTATTGTACCCGATAATGCAAACTTACTGGAACTGGCGGTGACACGTAAGGCGCCGCTATTTCTATACTATATTGTGGCAAAAAGGCTGTGACAGGATAGTGGTGTGGCATGACTTATCAACCAGCCAGCCAGCGTCCTGGACGGTCTAAGCACCCTAGCCAAACTCACAGCCTGAGACAGCCTTGGCCACGCTGCATACGGCGGTGGTCTGCCCAGACATGACTCAGAGCTTGTTGCATGAGAGACCGGACCTGTAGGTGCAGTAGTCCGGCAATTTTTGACAGCGCGTTAAGATGTATTCAACACGCATGAATGGATACGAAAAGCGACATTGAAATTAATCTGGGACATCTTAACCAAGCCGCAATTCATCCTGAAAAGCACGACCATTTCAATAAAGTGAGGGAAGGTTCCGGGCAAAGACGGGCACTCCAGTGGAGCGCCCTTTTTTGCTTAATCGATGTCACCAATCCTGTCCGGCCTAATCATGTAAACTCGGACTGGACGTGACCCTTCGGGCAGACGGACATTTTTCTGCAAGCGACCACCAGTGTCACCAGTAAGGGCACCCCTTTCCCGCAAAAGTTTCGCAACATAAACAGGATCAAGACCTGCACAAATTTCTGTGCGCCAAGCCTGTGGAGTAACGTAGTAAACCATCCCGTTCGTATCTTCGCGATAACCGCACCTGTCACGGACGGTGGTGTCCATATCCGAGCGTGATTCATTATCTTCCCCAATACCGTCGGCATTTTCCACACGCTTGATCTTTTCGAACCGGCTTGCCCCGTGGCTCTCAAAGAACTTTGCGACCTGACGCAGGGCAGTAATTTCCTCGGTGGACCCGTTGGTGCCACGCGCAGCAAGCCATGCTTTGAAGCAGCTCATTGCTGCCCGTACAGCGGTTTCTTCAGGCCAGGCGACGATCTTCCAGCGGGCCGCAAGAGTACCAGCTGCAGCGGCAAGGCCAAAACGACGCGCAATCCGCCTGACTTGAGGATCTACTTCAAGATCTACAACATTCTTTACAAACGTCGAGATGATCATGTCGATCTCTTTTTTTGCGCCGTTCGGATTAGTGACCAGATGTTCGACAAAGGCAGGGCCAGCATGACCATAATGAGTTTTTGCTTGCGCCGTAATCCACTCGGCAAATGTTGCCTCACTTTCATGCTCACCAATACTCTCGAAGGTCTGCTCTTCGGATACGGAATGGGGAATATCCACCAATCGCACCGCAATGCCACCTGTGAGTGCGGAGCTGTCCCGCCCTCGACCGCGGCCTTCAAGGAGGGTGGCGACAGGCTCTTCGCCGGAAGACAGCATCATGGCGAACCACTGCGCGGAGGTGGTGGCGTTCCCCTCACGGTTTGCACGGGCCTTTCCCTGTCCATTGGACATACGGTAAATCGCTTCGCGAACCTCATCACTGCTTGCGACTCCGATCTCGTCGAGCGCGATAAAGCTATCGGAGTGCTGAGCAGCGATGGCTTCGCCGCCATTGGCAGTCATTGTCCAACTGCGCACGGCGCCATCGCGGCCACCCCCACCCCAGACAGATGCCGCCGTGATGAGCAGGCTGGTTTTGCCCCGCGACGACCGATCATAGAGGTGAAAGCCCCCGCCGGTTTCACCTATGACTCTTGCAAGAGGACCAGAGAGTGCAACGCAGATGCCAAAAACAGCACGAGAGGAACCTGCAACGGATTTAGACAAAGCACGCCATCCGTCGAAGCGACCGCTTGTCTTGAAAAAATGTTCTGCGTTGTTGTTTTCCGGGGGCAAAATGCGCGGTGCGCCTTCGGGTGAGATCACACGGTCCGGCAACACAAATGACTGCTCCTTCCATCCGCAGCGCGTTGCAACCTCGACAATGGTATCGGTCTGAGCGTAGGCGAAGTGCTCTCTCAGTGCCTGACGACCTTGCGGGCACTGGCCACAGATAACTCCGCGGCGCGCGAGAAGCTCGCGCATCTCGCGGCCGTCTGAAGCCGTCATGGCATCAGGAATTACAACTGTTTCCCACGTGCCGAGCGGTGTGAGATAGGCCACTACTTTCCCCCAACCTGCACCATCGGCTGCAGTCCTGCTGCGTCCGATCACTGCAATAGGAGAGGCGACAAACACAGTCACACGGTCACCGCGGTTATTTTCTACTTCCTTTGTAAGGCCGTTATCATTCAGCGTCAGGATTTCAGGGAGATCGACCTTATAGCCGTAAGCCTCAAGGAGATGAGCATGAACCGATGGGGCAGGTGGGATAGCCTCCTGCGCTACCAGCGTATCAAGAATATCGTGATCCGGCAAAAGTGGGAGGGTATCAATCCCGTTGAAAGTCGCGCCTGCTTTGCGCATATCTACGATGTCACCCCTTTTGGGAGCGCTCCCGATCTTATCTTTCAACAGCGCCTCGATAGCGATGACACGGACGCTGTTTGCCCCGGCTTCATGCAATATTTTGACCAAAGCAATTGCTGCCTTTGCACCAGCTTCGTCGTGATCCGGCATGATCATGACATTCCGTCCCTTCAGGGGAGAAAAATCTGCTTTGCGGACGCTATTGGAACCACCGGGCCATGTCACGACTGCTACTGTAGGAAATGCTTCCTGCGCAGAATCCGCACATGTTTCACCTTCTACGATCAGTACAGGGGCATCAGACATCGTCGCTAAAGCAGGGCGGCCGTAGAGAGAGCGCGGCGCGGGAGGGGCTTTGTACTGCCATGTATGAGAACCGTCAGGATTGGCAACGAAGATGGCGGGACGAAACGTTTTTACAGTTTTCGTGGCATCTTCCGGGTCAGGGGCCTCAAGACGGAACACCTGAAAAAGGGTATCGCCCTTCTCATCGTAGTAGCAGTGAGCCGTTGCAAAGTGAGGATGATTGAACAGATCACATGGTGGGGCGTTCGGGGGAACAGGTGAGATCATAGTCGCGTTTGTGTCCGGCAAAGAGATATCGCTCATGCGTCCACCCCCAGTTCGTCAGCAAGCAGGCGCGCTGCCTCAATCTGGGTCAAGCCCTCCAGATAGGCCCGAAGGCTGATAGGATCGCCGCCCTGTACTCCCGGGATTGCGAACTCTGCCCACATCCCAGTATCAACATTGATCCTGAAACTTCCGGGACGCCTGTCGTTGCGCGTAGGGTTGCAGGCCACCCATTCTCTTGACTGAAGCCTTCCGCTAGGAAGCCAGCGTGCACAAAGGCTCTCGAACATGGGCAATGCTGCGTCGTTCACAGCAAGGAAAATATCCTTGCCGTGCCGACGGAGCCGCTGCTTCGTATTTTTCTTTGTCTTATTTTTTGAAACCAGGCTGGGTGAAGACACCTGCCGGCAGAGATCAAGGGGATGCTTATGCATATCGCATACTCCATCAATAGTAGGCATTGCCCACGGTAAAAGAATATGAGACGATCATAACGAAGACCCTAATAGCTCCGGGTGGAAGTGATTGGCGTTACACCACCCGGACATCTTCGATAGCCATCTCATGGCTCATGATTTTATATTCTCGCAAAGCACTGTTGCGGCAAGAGAGTGACCGGATCTGATCTAATTTCTTTGTGGATAAGTTTTTAAGTGACTGAAATATAATGTTATTTATCGGACGTTAAAAATCACTCTTTCTATATGTAGAAGAGTAGAAGGCTTGAAGCGCATATCTTTTTTCCTAGATATCGTTCCCACTGTTCCCACCCCAAAATCCAAAGAGTATGCTCCTGATGGATCACCTTTCTATGACGCGTATATGTGCTCTACAGGCCCAGCTTTTCTTTTCCGAACTACGTGGTAACGACGGGAACAATGGGAACGGGAAAGGCTGCATAAGAGGGCAGAGCAGCTTTGCCCGATCGGTTAATAAGATATTTTACTGCCCAGCGATTGTTAAACGATCAGCCTTTGTGGGGATCAGTTCGCCAAAGCATTCTCTGCGGAGTCGCGGCTGATGGAATGTGCGGGGCTGTTTGCGGGACAACCATATGCCATCTTCCTGCATCCATTTGCGCAGCGTCTCACGGGACACTTTAAAACCGCGATGTTCGGCCAGCATCTCAGCCGCCTGGGGCGGCCCGAAGTCTGCGTAGCTCTTTTTGATCAGGCTCAGCGCGTAGTCACGGTTGGCTTTGTGGATTTGATTGTTCGGTGATTTGCCGCGCGCCTTGTGCCGGATCGCGGACGCGCCATTCTGGCGATACAGAGGTGGTCCTAGATTTTGGACCAGTTTGCAGCCTTGCTAAGATGGATCAGGTTTTCATTTAGGCTGCTAATCTCATTGGTTCTGTTTTGCTGACATAGACTTCATCGGGGGTCAATATGCCGTGCGTCGAGTGGGGGCGCTCGGCATTATAGTAGGTCAGCCATTTTCCGATACCCGCGCGCATTTCTGAACCTGTCTCAAAGGCATTCAGATAGACGCATTCATACTTCAGCGACCTCCATAGGCGCTCGATCATCCGGTTGTCGCGCCACGCGCCTTTACCGTCCATGCTTATCTTGATTTTTGCGTCGACCAGCACGTCGATCCAAGCGCCGCTGGTAAATTGGCTGCCCTGATCGGTGTTGAATATCTCCGGCTTGCCGTACTCGGCCAATGCTTCCTTCAAAGCCTCTACGCAGAAGTCAGCATCCATGCTGTTTGACAGCCTCGATGCCAAAACCTTGCGGCTGCACCAATCCATTATTGCGACCAGATACAGGAAGCCCCGCCGCATAGGAATGTAGGTAATGTCTGCGCACCAGACTTGGTTTGGTCGGTCGATCACCGCATTCCTCAGCAGATACGGCCAGATCTTATGTTGCGGATGCTTTTTGCTGGTGTTTGGTTCCTGATAGATCGGAACCAACCGCATGAGGCGCATCAACCGGCGGACACGGTGGCGACCACATGGGTGATTATTGCGCTTCATGTACCGAGCCATCTGACGCGACCCATACCAAGGCGTTTCCAAGAACTGCTTGTCGATGATTTCCATGACTTGCAGATTTTCTGCGCTTTCGCCGACAGGCTGATAGTAAAGGCGTGACCGCGACAGCTGCAGCAGTTCGCACTGTTTACGCATACTCAACTTATGATCACGGCTCACCATTTTTTGCCTCGCGTCCCGAGCAACTGATGCGAGGCGTCCGCTAAAAAATCCCGTTCCACCACCAGCTGGCCAATCTTGGAATGCAACTTGTCGACGTCAGCAGCACTGACCGGTTCGGGCGCTGAGCCTTTGCGGGTAAAGGCAGTCGACATGTTCTCTATCGCTGCACGCTTCCATGTGCCGATCTGAGTGGGATGGACCCCATATTTCTTGGACAGTTCCGCCAGCGTCATCTCCTCGCGGATCGCTTCAAGTGCAACCTTGGCCTTGAACTCAGGCGAGTGGTTCTTTCGTTTCTTCATTTCGGATCACTTCTTTCATCATGCGATCCACCTTAACGACTGGTCTGAATTTCTGCGACCACCTCTTACCGCTTCAAAAGCCTGAAAACTTGGCGTCGTGTCAGATCCAGCATGTTCGCGGCATTGTCGACTGACAGACGACCATCATCCACTTGTGCCAATACTTCAACGCGGTTTAACTCGCGCTCGCTCATCATCACCCATCCCATGTCCGCTCATCCTCACATCGTTTTGCCAGGAGAGTGACACTTCTGCTTTGCTCTGGGGTGACATTATCGCTTGTGAACTCAAGTTAGGTTGCGACATTTTTCTATCTTAGTTTTCTGATTTCTTCGGCGAAGGCTTCGGCCGGCGTTCGCCATCCTAGGCACTTCCTTGGCGTTCCGTTCAAGCGGTCACAAATCGCCATTATATCGCGATTTGAGAGCGCGGCGATTGGTGTGTCACGAGGAAGATAACGACGGGCACGTTTGTTCAAACTTTCTACGGACCCTTTTTGCCAAGGTGCCTGCGGGTCGCAGAACCAGGCTTCGGTGCCGATCCCCGGTTCGAGCTTTCGCCAACCTGAGAACTCTATCC
Organism: Sulfitobacter donghicola DSW-25 = KCTC 12864 = JCM 14565; assembly: GCF_000622405.1. Classification (NCBI taxonomy): domain Bacteria; kingdom Pseudomonadati; phylum Pseudomonadota; class Alphaproteobacteria; order Rhodobacterales; family Roseobacteraceae; genus Sulfitobacter; species Sulfitobacter donghicola. The sequence continues at coordinate 12,575 of NZ_JASF01000001.1, read as the reverse complement.
CACGGTCAAAAGTGATGGATTTGCGCGCGGTTTGGGGCAGGGGCTCCATGATATTCATCAGCCGTGTCATGAAGTGCTTTGAACTTCGATCATTGTTGCGGAACAGGACGGCGAAGCGTGTTTTGCGTTCGACCAAAGAGGCCACGTTTGCCTTGCCCTGCTCGCGGCGAAAGATCATCAAATCGCCTTCCCAATGACCAAACTGACGACGGTGGGCGACATCATCGGGACGGAACAAAATGCTGACATCACGGTCAAACTTTGACTTTTGGCGCTTACGGGCACGACGCGGCGTCCGGTTCTTTCGATGCAAGGGCAGGTACCACCAAAGTTCTTGATCCATGCCTTCTTTGGAGTAGATGTAGCGATAGATCGTTTCTTGGCAGACACGTTGTTTGTCGCCTTCATAGATCATCCGATTGCCGATTTGCTCGGGCGTCCAGCCTTGTTTGATCCGTTCAATCACGCGCTTACACAAATCAGGGTGTCGGATCAGTTTGCGTTGCCTGGATCGGCGTTTCTGGGTGCGCTGGTGTGCTGCCATACCAAAGTATCCAGCATACTTCTTGGGTAAAGAGTCATCCGCCCAAAAGTTGCGTTTGATCTCGCGAAAGATCGTCGATTTGTGACGCTTCAGAACGCGCGCCATCTCAGCGACAGGGACCTTTGCGAGCCACCAATCTTCAATTCTACGACGTTCTTGCATGCTCAGTTGCGTGTAAACGGTTCCCATGCGATATTCCTCCTATTAGATAACTCATTGTTTTCTAATAGGAGTCGCACTTCAAAGTAGCGCGCACCCGGCTACACATGACTTACACATAAGGTTTATTATGTAATGAATATTAGTGAGCTGATATAAAAAATTGATTACCGTTTCATATCGGCTCATGCATCAGATCAAAAACAGCCCCGCCAACCTTTAGGTTGATCGCATCCATATCCACACCAGCGGCCATATTGTCTAGCCGGTTAGCCGGTAAATGGCGAACACCTCTTCTAAAGTGGCATCACCAGCCCCTGATGTGTTGGCCATATTGGTCTGGGATTGCGCGTGTGTTGCATTGGCCCCCTAGAAAGCCAGCACATCACCGGCGGAGGCATCATGATCCTGAATCCAGTCCGATCCGTGATCGAAGGTGCCAGGTTGAAAAAATTATCAACGCCGCCCCACCATCGAGGGGGGCGATCTCCAGGTTTTCGGGCAACCCCCTGTCTGTCGCCCAGTGTAATCCGCTGCGGGCCACCAACAGGAAGCAATACCTGCGTGTATTCTATATTTTGTTCCATGACGCGCATTCTCTCAAGCGATTTTGGCGCGTGCGGGAGGGAGGCGCGCAGAAGTTTATCGATCAGACCAGATCAGACAAATCGAACAGGATCGGGGCAACAGAGCCGCCTTCTGTGGCAGGCAGACGCAGCAGAATTTGATCGATCTCTGACTCGTTGCCAAAGGTAAAGACACTTTGGAAACCGTTCTCGCTGCGAATACCAAGATTGTAGTCCCGCGTTTCCAGACCGTTTGCGGTGAGCGCGGTTGTATAGAGCAATTCGATGCTGTCACGGTCCACCAGATCACCGTCCAGAACAAGGAAGTCGCCCTCGTCATAATTATAGTCGAGGATGCGTAGCTGGTCGCCGCGCTGGGTGGAAGCATAGAACCGGTCAGTGCCCTCCCCGCCCGTGGCCACATCCGCGCCCAAGGCGCCAAAGATGAAATCATCCCCTGCGCCGCCTTCGATTGTATCACGGCCTTGTCCGCCGGTCAGGATATCATCCCCCTCCCCGCCAAAGATCATATCGTTGCCGCCACCAGCCAACACACTGTCATTGCCAGCCTGCCCTGCGATGACGTCCTGGCCATTGGTACCCAGAACAGTGTCATCGCCGATCCCTGCATCAATGTCTGCACCACTGCGGCCGTAGTAATAGTACGAATTTCCCTGATCATTCAGGAAGCTGCCATCAATCATGTCGTCACCGTTGCCGCCCGTGACGGTACTGTCGCCGCTACCGCCAAAGCGGATGATGTCATTGCCATCGCCACCAGACAGATCGTTTGAGCCGTGTCCGCCATTGATCAAGTCGTCACCTTCACCCCCGATGATGGTATCGTCGTCGATACCGGTGCGCAGCGTGTCATTTCCTGCCCCTCCGTCGATGGAGGCGCCAACCCGTTCATTACCATAATAATTCTGGCCAGCTCCGCTGGAGGTGATCAGATCGTCCCCCTCCCCGCCGGTAATTATATCCGGGCCGCCCTGACCCTCGATCGTGTCATCGCCGCCCAGACCGTCAAGGACATCGGCCAAGGGCCCGCCCATCAACAGATCGGCCTCATCCGTGCCTGTCAGCGTAAAGCCAAACGGCTCCCCGTCGCGCAACAAAATCTGCTCTACCCCTGCTACGCCTGTGTTGCCGATGCGGGTATCAAGATCATTGAATTGAGTGTTTGATCTGTTCAGATTCAGAAGTTGTCGAAACCCAGATGACCCGTAATAGCTGTAAATATCTACGTCGAAATAGGTATTACCGTCCCCGCCGTAATCAATCTCGAGATAGCGCAGGATGATTTCGGAATCTCCCTCGCCACGGTCGATAATCTCGGCCTGAAATGTTTGCCGCGGCGACTCGATATAGGACAGCCCCACATTGTTCCATGTGATGACAACACTATCGCGTTCTTCGTTGGTATCAAAAAAGATACCTACATTATCTTCCGTATTCTCGGTGGCGTGCGCATCAAGGTCACGGCTAAGAACATATAGCTCGCCCTGCGTGTATCCCGCCGCGCCGACAAGCTCCATGCCGCCGTAGGTATTGACGCGAAGCTGAGTGACTGTTCCACCGCCAAAGCTAAGCCCGTCTTCGAATATGCCTGTGATATCGAAAAGTTGTTCTCCATATCCGTATTGGCCAATCGACAATTTGGATTCACCGAATTCCAACAGACTATTGTCCAAGACAGATGTGTATTGCAGTTCGTTGCCCATAATAGGCACCTCTCAAAATGTGTAGCTGTCAGGATAATTCCCAGACCGTTTGAATAGCGTAATAAATTTATCCACTAACGGTAGAATTCATTATGGTGCTTTTATAGTCAAGAAAGCAGTTTTTCTACATTGCCAGTCACCGTTTGCGCATGTCAGTTAGGATGCGTCCGCCATGAAATGCAAAACATCTTATTGCCAAAATAGGATGCTCACGGTGCAACAGTGAATTTCAGGAGCTCCCATGACAACGCATTTAAGCGACGTCGATGCCGCAATCGGTCATTTACCTTACATGAAACGCGCGCAGGCGGACCGCCTTCGGGAACTCATCAGAAACAACAATGCACGCCGCATCCTCGAGCTTGGCTTTTTTCATGGCAAAAGAAGTGCCTATATCACCGCCATTCTGGAGGAACAGGGCGTTGGCCATCTGACGACAATTGATCTGACGTCAGCGCGCACAAAGGCGTAAGCGGTGCTTTAACCCCACGTTGATCAGTTGATCGTCTTTTTCGGCTTCCACCGTTTTGCCAGCTTGAGCACTTCGAAGCGCAGTTCGTCTGCTGGTGGTGTGCTTGGGTCGAACGCACCGCCATACCATTCCTTGAGACTTGCGTGTTCGGGATGTTTGGCATCGGCCATCGCGTCCAGGAACTCTTTGTATCCGGGGAAGCCGCCGACGTCTTCTGGCGGGCATAGACCTGAGATGTCTGTCAGGCGGGGGTAGAGGTCGCCCGGGTTGGGATCGGTGAACTCCCCGATTTGCAATCTGTGTTCCCAGCTATCACCGAAGTCGTAGATGTAGCGGATACTGCGCGCGCCGGTGTCTGTCAGCACCTCGGCCAATGTGGTTTTGTTGGCTGGCAGGTCATCACCACCAAAGTCCGGATCGGGCAGCCCCCAGGTCGCGCCCTCTGCCTCAAACATGTACAGATGGGAATTGATCCAACCCATAGCGGCCTGCAGCGTCAGGTGCAGGCGGTCGAGGCGGATGTCTGATGGCACCTGCAGAGTGCGGGTGACGGTGGGTTCGATGTACTCAAGCGTGACCTTGATTTCGATGATGCTCATGACCGTCGCCTTTTTGCCTGAGCCGATTGTAGCTCCAAGGCAGCAAGGCGTCGATATCTGATTGTTTATGGCCGCTCACAATGGCTGTAAGCGTTTCCGCCAGATATGCGTGTGGATCGACTGCGTTGAGTTTGCAGGTCTCGATCAGGGAGGCGATGACGCCCCAGTTTGCCGCTCCGGCGTCATCGCCAGCGAAGAGTGCGTTTTTGCGGTTCAAGGCGATGGGCCGGATCGTCCGCTCCACGGCGTTGCTATCCATTTCGATACGTCCATCAACAAGGAACAGCATCAAGCCGCTCCAGTATTTTGCGATGTATTTGAGCGCTTCGCCCAGAGGGGCTTTGGAGGAGACGCGGGCGCGATTGGCGGTCAACCATGCTTCAAACACTGCGATCAGCGGGGCTGACTGATCTTGTCTTGCCGCCAGCCGGTCCTTGTCGGTCAGGCCCCGGATATCCTTTTCGATGCGGTAGAGGGCGGCGATCTGTCTTAATCCCTCTTCGGCGATGGGAGCTGTGCCGGATTGCGCGACCTCGTGCAGTTTGCGCCGTGCATGGGCCCAGCAATAGGCCAATGCAACACGGTCATTCACGCGTTTGAACAAGCGGTTGTAGCCTGCATAGCCATCGACTTGGAGGATGCCCGAGAATCCTTTCAAAATATCATCTGCATATTGGCCGGACCGCCCCGGCGCGTAGGTAAAAGCCACGCCCGGCGGTGACACGCCAGCCCACGGTCGATCATCACGGTCCAGCGCCCAGAAGTATCCGGTCTTTGTTTTGCGCTTGCCGGGATCCAGCACTGGAGCGCGGGTCTCATCCATGAACAGCTTCGAGGACCGCTTCAGGTCGGTGATCAGCGCATCAAACACGGGCCGCAGTTCATAGGCCGCTTTGCCAACGTACCCTGCGAGGGTCGAACGGTCCAGATCGATACCTTGCCGTGCGTAAATCTGGGCCTGACGATACAGCGGCAGATGATCCGCGTACTTGCTGACCAACACATGCGCCACAGTGGCTTCCGTGGGCATGCCGCCTGGAATGAGGCGCGCGGGTGCAGGCGCTTGGACGACCCCGTTCGTGCAGGACCGACAGGCATACTTCGGGCGGCGTGTAACAATGACCCGGAACTGCGCCGGAATGATGTCGAGGCGTTCGGACACGTCCTCACCAATCACATGGCGCTCGGCACCGCAGCCGCAGATTGTGCTGTCAGGCGCAATCACCTCTTCGATGCGTGGCAGATGTTTGGGGAGCGACCCGCGATTGGTCTTACGCGGCTTTGCCGTGGGCGGCGCAGGCGGATCAAGGGCTTCGTCTTCGGCGTGAACCGCTGCCATTGCCGTTTCGATGTCTTCCAGCGCCAGCTCAAATTGCTCAGGACTGGCTTTCTCGGAGCGCGCGCCGAACAAGGCGCGTTTGAAGTCAGCGACCAACTTCTCCAGCCGCTGGATGCAATCTTCCTTGCGTTCAATAACAGCGTCCCGATCCGCGACCAGCGCATCCCGCTGAGCAATCTCAGCCTGAGAAGCCAAGATCATGGCCTTCAGTGCATCAATATCATCTGGAAGATTTGAACCCGTTATCATGGCGGATACCTATCAAATGATGCCACCAATCACCCGTGCAAAAGCCTGCCTGATTCACTCTGCCGCAGTCGGCGGGCGTGCTGCCAAAGCCTTCACTTTCCGCCAGTCCAGCCCGGAGAACAGCGCCTCAAATTGAGCGTGGTTCAGCGCCATCAGCCCGTCTTTGATCGCAGGCCAGGTGAAGGTATGTTCCTCCAGCCGCTTGTAAGCCATCACCAGTCCGGTGCCGTCCCAATACAAGAGCTTCAGCCGGTCCGCTCGCTTTGCGCGGAACACAAATACCGTCCCGGTGAACGGTTCTTTGCGCAGCTCGTTCTTGACCAGTGCCGCCAGTCCGTCATGACCTTTGCGGAAGTCCACAGGTTTGGTCGCCACAACGATCCGCACTCGGTTCGACGGAAACATCATGCGCGTGCAGACAGGGCATGCACAATCTCGGCAATCCGGTCCGGCTGGGTCCCGGCATCCAAACGAATAGTGATTGCACCATAAATGATCTCAACAGCACGTTCCGAAGGGGCCGCAATCGGCGCTGCCTCAGGTGCCAGCACCACAGGGGCAAACTCGGCACCCACCAAATCCGGCACAACCAGCTTGCCGTCCTTCGCCAACCGCCGCCATGAGGACAGGTGATTGGGCCGCAAATCATGCCGCTGTGCCACTTCATTGACCGTCACACCGGGCACCAGCGTCTCGGCAACAACACGGCCCTTGAACGCATCAGACCAATTCCGCTTGCCAGACGGGCCAACCATGACCTCCATCCGGCCAGCGTCCTCCATATGGTGCTCTATATGTCCTACCAACGCCGTCTCCATCCAAATCTACACATGGAAACGGACTCGCAGATCAAGCAGCCGTCAGGAAGGTGGGGTCAGCGCACCGCTTACACAAAGGCTCCAAACATCACTGATATTCTTGCTGAACTGAAGCTCGGCCACCGTGTCACACCGGTCTTTGCCCATCGCTCCTATACGTGGGAGCTGCAAAAGATGTTACGCGCACGTCCACGTCCTGTTTTTGATCTGTGCTATCTGGACGGAGGGCACAGCTGGGATGTTTCAGCGCTAGGGGTCTTCCTTGCGGATCGTTTGATCAGACCCGGCGGGCTGCTTGTGCTGGATGATCTGGATTGGTCAATTGCGACCTCTCCTGCGTTTCAGGAAGGCCCCGAAACTCTCGGTCAATTCAGCAGCGATGAACAACAAGCCAAGCCGGTGCGCCTCTTGTGGGAAGAAGTGCTGCCCGATCTTGGCTATAGTCATTTTGCAATACACCCCAATCTGGGCTGGGCGATTGCCCGTAAGCGCGACACAAAAGCTGTCGTACCGGCAGATTAAAACGTCTGGTCGTAGTCGCCCACACCGGGCTCGGAGCGGATCACATCGTCAATCGCCTTAAAGATCGCGCGCAGCTCGGTCTCTGATTCAGCGCTTTCACAGACCACCACCAGATTGGGCGTATTGGAGGACGCACGCACCAAACCCCAGCTGCCATTATCAAGGATCACGCGGGCACCATTCACGGTCACAACTTGTGCAACCTTGCGGCCTGCCAGCTCTGTCACGCCTTCAAGCTTTGACACAATCCGCTCAAGGATATCGTATTTTTCCTCATCTGCGGCATAGGGTGACATTGTGGGCATGGAATAGGTCAGCGGCAGCGCACGGCGCAGATCGCTCATGGACATGTCAGGGTTGCGGTCCATCAGTTTGCACACTTCAACAGCGACACGCATCCCGCAGTCGTACCCGCGCCCGATAGGCTCTGCCAAAAAGTAGTGGCCCGATTTTTCAAAGCCCGCGAGCGCGCCCAGGGCATGCACACGGCGCTTCATATGGGAGTGGCCGGTCTTCCAATAATCCGACTTGGCACCATTTGCCTTGAGTACTGGATCAGAGGCAAACAGCCCTGTTGATTTCACGTCTGCTACAAAGGTCGAGTTGGGATAAATCTTGCTCAGATCACGCGCCATGATGACGCCCATCTTATCGGCGAAAATCTCTTCGCCCTCATCATCGACAACACCGCAACGGTCGCCATCGCCATCAAACCCAAGGGCAAAATCAGCACCTGATGCTTTGACAGAAGCGCTCATGTCATGGAGCATTTCCATGGCTTCGGGGTTCGGGTTGTAATGGGGAAATGTGTAATCCAGCTCGTTATGGCTTGAGACAACTTCGACGCCGATCCGCTCGAACAACTCAGGTCCAAAGGCGGCGGCCGTACCGTTGCCAGTAGCGCAAACGACTTTGAGCTTACGGGTCATTTTGAAGTCACCCACGAGGTCGTCAAGATACGCCTCACGCACGCCTTCAACAAATTCGTACTTCCCGCCGTCGCGCAACTCACCCTCACCGTTCAGGACAATATCGCGCAATTCATTCATCTCGTCAGGGCCGTGGGTCAGTGGGCGTTCAAAGCCCATTTTCACGCCTGTCCAGCCATTTGGGTTATGCGACGCAGTAACCATCGCCACTGCAGGCGCGTCGAGATGAAACTGCGCAAAATAAGCCATTGGAGAGACAGCAGGACCAATGTCTTTGACATGAATGCCCGCCTGCATCAGCCCCAGCATCAGGGCGTTTTTGATGGACAGCGAATAGTCACGGTAATCATTGCCCACAGCAATGACCGGATCAATCCCGCGGCGGTGCATCTGTGTACCAAGGCCAACCCCCAACGCGGTAATACCTGGCAGGTTGATCGCCTCCGGGTATTGCCAGCGCGCATCGTACTCACGAAACCCCGTCGGAGCGATCATTGGATCGCGCAAAAACTCCCAAGTGTTTGGAGCAACAACAAGCAACGGTTTGATCATTTTAAATTTCCAATCGATCAAAATAAGAGAGGTCAGGCAGAGTATTAATCCGGCTTAAGAGCAGGGACTATTTCTGCCCGTTCATCCGGTCTAGCACAAGAACATGGGCTAGCTTAGCCCAAATCGGAGATTGCACCTGATTACGGTAGAGCTGGATTGCCTTCGCATTCGGCGGCGTTATTTTGAAATCAGGTTGCACCGCGCTGCGGCGTTCTGCAAGGCGGGCATTAAGCGGGGCAAAATGCTTCTCCAATTCAGCAAACTCGGATTGCGTGAACAAGCAGGGAGTGACATCTAATCCAGCCTCTTCCTCGAAGGCAGTTGTCGCACTTACCAGTAACCAGTCAGGTGCAGTTTTAGGTTCTGCCATGATGTTACTGACCCAGGATGCCAGCGGATGAGGCGAGACATTTGAAAGCCCCCCATTTACCAATTCAAGTGCATCCGCTTTTAAGTCTACGCCCAGATGACGCAGCAAATAGCCGATAATACGCCCCTCCGCACGTCTACATGCGTTGAAGTCCAGCAACGTGATTTCTTCTGGCGCAAAGGTTTTTTCAAGACGGTCTAGGATCAGATTGTAATCCACCACCAGCCCCATCGACATACCATTATCAATCGCAGGTTTTGATATCTTCGAGGGCCGTGGCGGGTTATTGCGACGGCTCAATTCAAGATATATCGACTGCATAAACTGCCACTGAGTACGCAGGATACATATCACCTCAATCTCGTCAAAGAGGGCAAGCCGTTCACGTACGGCAGCAAAATCCACCGCGGCCCCGGGGTTATTGCGCGAGAATTCCTCCGAGCTGAGGAACACGGTAACATCACGGTGTGCATATTCTTCGGCGATATTGCTATAGGCATCCAGGCTGGTGGTGTCGGGCTGGTAAACTTTTGGCAAGTTCGACCAATCATAGACTAGCCCGTGATGGCCTGTTACCCGCCCCATCCGCGGATATATCAGCCCATGTTGCTTCAGTAGCGGTGCATTCTTATGGAACATGTCCTGAATGGTAGTCGTTGCCGTTTTATGCGTTCCAATATGAAGGACAACCTTAGACATCGTTATTCTCCTTGCCCACTTTTTCTTCCAACATACGAAGTGCCATATCACCATAAGCAGAATTAGGCTCTATCACAGCTTTTTCGGCCCATTCATTCCAGGCGTTCACAAACAGCTCCTTGCGGTATGAGCCTGAGATACGGTGTCGTTTTACCTCGTCCAGCCAAACACCGAACCGTGCTGGATTGGCACCATAGGCCATATGCGCCTTATACCCGCGCCGCGCCGAGTTATCCCAACTGGGCATCACACCGCAGATGGTATTGTCGGGCAACCCGTTGACATATTCCTTTGAAACCGAATTCTTGATGACTTTATTGTAGTCATAGACCAGCCCTTTAAAGCCTGTGCGTACATCACGCCCCAGCTTGTTGCCTTCAGGACCGCCAAACACATAATCGTCCATTGTGACGATACCATGAGGAGGCATTTCGACCCAGAAATCAAACAGGTCATCTGCGACAGGCGCGTCACCACCAACGTGGAAACACACAGCACCCAATTCGACATCTCCGATGCCTGCAGCCGCCCATGCGCGGCGCATCTTTGCGACCGAAGCGGCAGGATCAGGCATGTCTTCAGGCCGGTAGATCACAAAACGCGGACGCACCCCGTCGGGCCGTATATAGCGCGGGTCGCGCATATACTTCAGACTGTCATCAACCAGCTTCTGCTCAAACCCGCGCTTATAGGTTTGCTCCAGCAAGACGGTCCCCGACAGCCCGTCCCAGTTACGCCGCCAGCTCTCGTTGGCCCAGCACAAATAGAACGGGAAGTTGATTTCGGGACGCTCAAGCAGCTTGTCCAGTGGCGCCTCCAGCACGCGGCGCCCGTCGAACCAGTAGTGGTAGACACAAAACGCATCAACACCATGTGCCTGCGCCAACGCCGCCTGCTCGCCCATCACTTCGGTGGCACGCAGATCATAAAACCCCAAATCTGTCGGCAACAAGGGCTGGTTGTGGCCGTCAAACATGGATTGTGCAGCAACTACCCCACGCCATTCGGTAAAGCCTTTGCCCCACCATGCATCGTTTTCCGGAATCGGATGGAACTGCGGCAGGTAGAAAGCGCTCACAAAATCGGGCTGCGTCATATCACTGACATTTACACCCGTGTTCAGCTGTCCGTCACGGATTTGTGCCACCTGTGTGGTTTGGCGGATCTCCATATCCGCCGCATCCGAAAGAAACCCCATTGTGCGCTCCAGCGCATGGGCCAACGTGCCGTCAACCTGCGCCATCTCCGGGTCAAACTGCTCGACATGCAGGTTCATCGCCTTCAGAAGACCCACCACCACAGGCTTCATCCAGTAGATCGAGCCTGCAGGGAAGGACAACCGTTTGCCGGAGATTTCCATCTCGATGCGGCGCAAAAGGCTGCGGGTCGTCTCAAGGTTGCTGCCCCACCATTTGGTGTCGTCAAAATGCTGCCCATCGGCAACCCAGAAGGCTGCTTCTTCATCGGCGATAAATGTCTCGAGCAAGCCTTTCAGGCCCGCATCGGGCAACACACCGTCAATCAGGTGGCGCCGCCAAATTTCGCCGTCCTCGCGGTGCGGTGATTTTTTGGTGTGAATTTTGCACACCGCCTTGTAGCCCGTCAGCGCACCCGCGTTTACCAGCGTCAGAAACGGCAGGATATCACGGCCACGGTTTTCAAGCGGCACCACAACCGTGGACGGGAACTCTGCTCTGATCTGTGCTGCCAATTCCTCCGTCTCATCTCCGCGGTAAGTCAGCGTGATGAACAGGTCATGCTCTATGTCCAGACCGTCAATCTTGGCTTTGAACTCGGGCCACAGGTCGGGATAATAAATGTGCATAACGATCGCCACATCTGCCCGCGTACGTGACGCATCGAACCGCAGCTTGGGGGCCAGAACCGCAGGCATTTCTTCCACCTTAGGTAACTCTTTGGTGATGCGGTCTTCTTTATAGCCAATGCTTGCGTAATGCAGGAATGGCGACATATTTTGCATGGCAACATCAGGATTATACCGCAGATATGCTGAGGGCGAGAAATCGGGATTAGGCCGGTAGCCCATCAATTCACCGTACACCACATAGTGGCGCAACAAGAAGGGCCTGAACAACGCATGTACCTGCGGGTAGGCACCAGCGTAATAGATCGGATCAAACAAACCGCTCTCACGCCCGGCCTTAACCGCGGCCCACTCTGACGTTTTGAGAAAGAAGATGCGCAAAAACCGCAGCGCGCGCGCTCCCACTGAGCCTGGGGTCATAACTGGATTCCTAAATTTTTTTTCGCATATCAACTGATGAAGAACTAAGCAATTCGTTCTACACATCTCTTATAATTCCAAGATATCCTTATGATAGCGGTACAACAAAAGTAACCCGAAGATAGTCGGCACGCTTGCAAACGCAAAAACATAAACGGGCGAGGCATATGGTGCATCATAGGACGCATAAAACCCCGATCGCATGATTGAAAGAAGGTGAACCAGAGGATTGTAGAGCAGCAAGCTGCGGTATTGCTCAGGCAAAGGTTCAATAAGGAAGAAAATTCCCGATATCAGGAACAGCGGGCGGTTCAGAACAGCCCAGAGCGTCCTCCACACTGGAAACATAGCGTTTAGGACGCTGTTCATTAGCCCTATCCCCACACCCAGAGCAATTGCCATGTAAATAGCCAGACCGATCGCTCCAAAATCATAACTTACAGCTTCGGATGTCCATAAAAGTACCCCCGTAATGATAATTAATCCGACGATCAGTTGCGTGATGACTTCCAAGATGAGACGCGCGACAAGTGCATCAATATATGTCACCGAAGGGTAGGCCAAAAGTGGTTTGGAAAACTGTACAGCACTGGAAATTTTCATTGAAATACCCCCATAAGCCAGAAAAGGAAGCATACCCGTTGCATAGAACAACAAGAAACTTGACCCTAGAGGCGGTGTGCGAAAGATATACGAGAAGACTATCGACATCATTAAGATTCCCCCAACAGGCTCCAAGATGGTCCAAATATATCCGCCAGGCGAGCGGCCATATGATGTAGACATTT